>NZ_JAVRCK010000065.1:0-50412 GCF_034530815.1 Nostoc sp. DedSLP03 | reverse complement strand
TTTTTCTTTTAGTCCTTTTATTTAGAATACCCGGAAAGTGACAGAAGAGGGCTAAATGGTGAACCGAGTGATGTGCCTCAAACTGCTTTAACTGGATATCTTAAAGAACTGCGGTTTGAGAATACAGAACGCCGCAAAAAAGAAACCTGCAAGTTGCTAATAACTATGCAAGCAGACCGGACGTATATCTTAGAATCAGGCTACGATACGCATTTCTCAAAGTGCATACTTGCGGCGATCGCAACTCTTACCCCAGAACAGTTGTATTCTCCAATTACGCTACAGCCACAGCCAGGAACAACTGATGAAAGTGTGCTGTTCTGTCGGGTATGGGTAGGGTCGGAATTAGTAATGGCATCCTACAACGAGCAAGTAGACTGGCGAGAAATCAGTAAACAGGCAATGTCTGTTACGAAAGCTGCGAATGAAATGGCATTTTAACTCGTTGTCAACAGGGCTTGGGCAACCGTAATTAGAAGTTGCTCAAGCTTTGTCTACAGCTAATATGTGCTGTTTACCTATTCACAAATAATCAAAGATGACTATAACAATTGTTCAGCCCAGTATTGAAAACTTGCAACAGTTTTCTGACTCGTTTGATATTGAGAAACTATTGCAATCTAAAGGAGTTCTGCCGTGGCTTTTGGTTAACGGTTGGGATTACAACGACGAATCTTATTTGATTGCAAATATCGTTGATGAGTCTACAAGTCTTGATAAAGTTTGGGACTCAGAGGAGTTTGATTTTAACACTCTGTCAGATGTAGAGAAGGAAAAATTAAACCTGATTTTCGAGCATTTCTATCTTTGAAAGAATCGAAAAATTACATTATACGTGAAAAACTCTACAGTCAAACTGATTAAAGTTGACTGTAGAGAAAAATCGATTCCACAAAAGATTATCGCACACTCTACTTCAATGCTAATCAGATGGAAACAAATTTGATTAAAGTGTACGACGCGACACTGTTAAGCTCATCAAAAGTTTACCAAATCAACGGTACACATTGTCGATACTTGGGCGATGCAGGTACTATCCAACATCCACAATATCTGTTTTCACCTCTGCCAAATCAAAGAAAAAAAGCCAGCTTTCGACTAAATCGAAACAAACTTATGACTCGCTGTTATGAGGTCGAAGGCATGGTTTATCAAAAGCCTGTGGTACAGAATAATTCACAGCAACTTCAACTATTTTAAGCCATATCCATACATAAACCACCAGTCATTAAAAGACATATTCGCCTACAAAATAGCTCTAAAAAAGTAATCTATAGAGCTACTACAGACATTCGCTCTCTTGAGAAATCACCACAAAGAAAGCTTCGCTTAATCGAAAGTGAAAAATAATGATTGAGGTCAATAATCATGGTACAAGCAATTGACAACCCTATTGTTGCAAATTTCCTGACTGATGCAGTAGTCGAACGTCACAATTTCTCACAATTAAATAAAACCCGCATTCGCTTTCGTATCCAGCTAAAGAAAAGTACAAAGTCTGCTGCTCCTAAATGGGCTGATGTGCTAAAAGCTGAAGTATCTGAAATCGAATCAGACCTCGTTAAAGTTACTAATTCCGAAGTCGGATTACGCGGAATCAAAGTATTCAAAAAGCTAGATGAAGCTGCTGCCCAACTGAGGCAAGAGATTGCTTCGGTTCAAGAATGGATGTCTGCGGATACTGGTGATTGGGTTTGTCCGATTGATTTGGCTCCCCTCGTCTGGAGTCAACTGCTTAATATTAGAGATAATATTGCCCCTGGTTTACGCAATCAATTAAAAGCTGATTATGAAGCTGGGTTGCTTGATTATCAAGAGCGAATTGACCAATTCCTCTCGCTTAACACTTGGGAATTATCTTTAGATAAGCAAGAGTCAGTCAAAGCCAACTTAATAATGGCTTTCCCTACTTTGACTGACTTAGAAGATTATTTGCAGGTAATCATTGGTCGTCCGGTAATTATCCCTGCCCTATCCGAACAACTCAATCAGCAACAAGCCGAATGTTTAGACCAAATCACTCGCTTCATACAACAGTATGACCAAAATCTGGAGCAAAGGCTGCGGGAATCTGCTTTAGCTGGCGGTGAACAACTCGCCGCGCAGCTTCTCTCTGAACTAGCCGATTGGGAGCCAGGACGGAAGCCCGTACAGTTTAAAAAGAAAATGGAACGCCATTTAATGAAGGTTCAAGTGCTACTGGCAAACGCTGACTCAGAAGCCGGTAGCAGTCTGCAACAAATGATGGCGCACATTGATTCGATTGTTAATGATCCGGCGATTGAGTCGAAGAATCTTGGTAGTGAGGGGCGTACTCAATTGCAGCAAAAGATGCAAGAGATTCGCGCCAAGCTATTAGATGAACAGCGCAATCTCCAACAGCTTGCAAGCTCTGATGTGGGCTTATCGAAAGCTACCGTTATGTCATTTAAGTTCAGGTAAAAAACAGTCTTGGGCGAGGGTGCATTCGTCCAAGACTAAGTACCTTAAACGAGAAATGCATATATACGTTTCAAAAGAATACCGCACTTCTACTATAGAGGCAAAATTCTCATGTCACACTTCTCAACCGTTAAAACCAAACTTACTAACCGTGAATGTTTAGTACAAGCCCTCACGGATCTAAACCTATCACCACAAGTTCACCAAACAGCACAGCCACTAAAAGGATACTACGGTGGCTCTCAAGGACAAAGTGCTGAAATCATCGTATCCGGTCGCACCATAAAAGCCCGTGCAGACATCGGATTCAAGTGGAATCATTCAAGCGGTGTGTACGATATAATACACGACAGTTATGAAACAGTTCCGAAGCTGGGCAAAGACTTTTTCAGCAATAAACTAATGCTGGCTTATGGACAACGGATGGTTCGCGCTAAAGCCGCCGAGTTACAAGAAAGGTTTGGTGAATGTGCGATCGCTGAAGAAACCAACGGGAGCGTGCAGACCCTACGCCTAACCTTTGCCGGACATCAAGAAGTTAAACAATTTGCACGGAGATAAATTATGGAACGTTCAGTTTTGATTCATTTTGACTTGGCTACAGGTAAAGTTCAAGTAGAAGCTCTTGGATTTGAGGGATTGTCTTGTTTAGAGGCGACCCAACCATTTGAAGAGGCATTGGGGATTGTGGAGGGCGAACGTGAATTTAAGCCGGAAGCTCAAACACAACGGATAGTAGCAAATCATCAACAATACCAGCGCCAGTAATTAATCAGTCAGTAGTCAGTTATTGCTTAAAACTGACTACTGATTTTGTCACAATGGCTTCGCCAAAACTAATTGAAGTTATTTGAAATCTGCCATGAAACTCTCAAATCTGCTCTCTACATTAGATTCACAAATACCCATTGCTGCGGTTGATGTGCTGTCTCCTGATGAAGCGACAATTATTCAGTGGTTAACTACTGAAGCTAACAATAAGCTATCAAGTCCAGTATTCTTCTGGAATCTGGGGGTATCAACCTTAGAACAATGTTTAATTGCAGCAGATGGGGGACTGGTGTTTAAGCCAGTGCCAGAGTATAAGAAACCACCACAGGCTGATCCATTGTTATACGTGTTTGATTATATTGCAAATTTTAGTAGTGATGGAGTTTTTATCTTAGGTGATATTCACTCGTTTATTGGGAAGAATTCGCCAACATTCTTTTGGGAGGTTGTTAGCAAGGTAAAAAATCTCTACCATCGCCTCAAGCCGACTGATAAACGCATTGTGCTGCTAGGTCAAAACATTCAATTACATGAGTCACTTGTACGCTTAATCCCTTATTGTGAAATTCCTCTACCGGGAGTTGAGCAAATACTACTTCATATCAATTCTTATTTGCATGACTTACAACAGTCTGCTATTGAACAGGAATTGACTTTCACTATTTCCCTTAATAAAAGTGAAATTGAATCTCTTTCTCGCGCTGCTTTGGGATTAACCCTGGAGGAGATTAGCGACTTCCTGCGGTTAACTGTCAAACACAACCTAACATCAGATGGGATTTTAATTGATAGTCATTTCATACCCCAAGCAGTCGAGTATAAAACTCGGCTATTGTCTCAAATGGGTATTGAATTGGGCAAGCCTGCTAGCATCTCTTTGGGAGGATTGGATTTGTTGCGTGAGTGGCTCAATCGGCGGCGGCGGCTATTCACGCAAGAGGCGCGTGAGCTTTCCTTGCCTCAACCAAAAGGTGTGTTGCTTGCGGGACCTCCCGGTACTGGAAAAACATTACTTGCTAAGAACATCGCTCATATCCTAAATCTACCGCTACTCCAGCTAGATATTGCATCTCTTCTTGGTTCTTTAGTTGGCGAATCAGAGGGCAATGTTAGACGTGCCTTGAAAACAGCCGAAGCAATTGCTCCATGTATTTTATTTATGGACGAAGTGGAAAAAGCTCTTTCTGGCAGTGGTGACACAAGTGGCGTTTCTCAAAGGATTCTCGGCAATATTCTAACTTTCATGAGCGAGTGTACAAGTGGTGTATTCATTGTGGCAACCTGCAATGACCCTTCTGCACTGCCAACTGAATTAAAGAGGAAGGGACGCTTTGATGAGGCTTTCTTTGTTGATCTTCCCACGGAGCCAGAACGAGTGCAAATCTTGAGCATTCATCTACAACGCTTTGGGATTGCGGTTGAAGACGAGTATTTAGAAGCGATCGCTGCCAACACTGCAAAGTTTTCAGGCGCAGAACTGGAAACCCTTGCTTCAGAAGCGGCACTTCTGGCATTTGATGAGGGTAGACCACAGCAGGTAACGCTTGCTGATCTGGAAACCTGCCGTCAAACCATTACCCCGCTTGCTGTTACTGATGCTGCGGCAGTTGAGCGTATGCAGGCATGGGCATCTACCGCACGACGGGCTAGTAGTCCTGTGGTTGCGGCGAAAACTCACTCTTTGCGTACTGCTAAGTTTCGGAATATGAACTGATAAGAAAGCGATTGTCTCCTGATTCTATTCCCCAGGATTTGTATGATGTCTGCTCTGTTCTGAATGGGCTAATAACTCTGGAGGCTGAAACCTTACTTGAAGCACTACAACACCAAATCCGATGGGGCAATTCCCAAAAGTTAGCGAGTTGATTGGGTTAAAAATATGGAAATCTATTTAGTCTTTGTTGATGCTATGCAGAACAGCAATAAGTTCTGGTCGGCCGTTGTCGAAGATAGTAACTTAAGAGTGCAATGGGGCAGAGTCGGTTATAAAGCGCAAACCAAAGTCCACACCTTAGCCAATCATCAAAGAGCAGTTAGCAAATTCAACAATCTGGTAGCCGAAAAGATGATGAAAGGCTATAGAAGAAGTCAGTCACAAATCGACAGTAATTGTGAAGTTTCTGAAATCAACAGAGCGATTGAATTACTAGAGATTATTCGTCCTTATGTAGAGCAGAGAAATTTTTCAGTTGCTTATATCAATGCACTAAATCAATATCTAAAAATTGTCCCAACACCTTTGGGTATGCAAATTGAACCATACAGGGTATATCGCTCAGTAGAAGATGTTGATTATCAAATGGGATTGCTTAATTCTTTGTTAACGACTCCTGCGCCACAAGCTGTTGCGGTGGCTGTTGATCATGCCCCTGAAGCGACAGCAGAACCCAAGGTAGTCAGTCTCAAGACTATCAGTAAGAACTTCTGGCGACATTTGTAAATACAAAGAACATGACTAGTTTTAACTAGTTATGTTCTTAATTTTTCTGCCTAAATACTTACTCACATTATCAAAGAAAGAACATTATGCCGAGAAAATCCACTCATTCCACTCCTACTGACAATTCCTCATTATGCATACAATACCTTCGTCGTTGTGGTGGTAGCGCTCGATTGTGTCATATCAACTTCAGTCTTAGTGTGATTCAAATGTTGGTCAATCAAAGAAAAGTAAAGATTAAGAATACTGGTGCAGGGTTTTTTATTGAATTGGAGGATGCAAAGTGAAAATCCAGAAAGTAACTCATCAATCATCTTTGCCTTCAAATACTCGTAATAAATTAGTTCTACGCCGGACTCGAAAAATATTCAACCCCAAAGTATTTATCGACCGCACCATAGAAACAACTGCAATTATCTCTCTAATGATTACTGGATTCTCTGGAGTTGGAGCAATGGGGTGTTGGGGGCTAGAAGTAATCGAGTCCAATGCTAATCCCAACATAATCATCTCTGGTTGGCAGCAGCAGAAAAATATTTGCCTGGGTGCAATGCTAGTGAGTTTTCCGCCTTCTTGGGCAGTTCTCTAGTCGGAGCAAGTTTCAGTATTCAACGGGATAAATTTTAGAGAGAGAAACGGACAATGAAAGAGTACAAAACTAAACATGGCGGCTACAAAATTGAGACTACCGAATCATCAGATGGCACTGTAGATGTTCATGTGGGAAAAACAGGACTGCTAAAAACAGCTTGGGCTACTCCTACGACTCAAACATTTGATAATCATACCCAAGCTGTTCGTCACGCCAAAAATGCTATTGATAACGGTGAAATCGATTCAGTTTTTGAAGGTTAAAACACCAATGGAAATCAAGTTAACTACATCAGAGATTCGGAGTATCTTACAAGGCTGTCAATATACGTTGCGCCTTGTGGGGAGTAGTCGAGATTATCGTAAAATTCAGTCTTCGCAGTATTTCTCTACATCAAAAAATGTGGTGCTAAATGATGCGTTCAATATTTTAGGAGAAATAGTGGATGCAATTGATCAGGTGGAGCAAATTAATCAACAAGGAGAACCTAAATATGGAGCAGGAAATTAAAAATGCAGTCGGTTTGGGTAGCCCAGAACTGGTAATAGAGTCAAAATCGGAGCCGGAACCAAAACCGGAACCAAAACCAACAGTAACGATTTATGATTTTGCCGCTCTGTTATCTAAGCACGAACCACCCAAAAAACAGCAATAAATATGAAACGACCAGTTTTTCTCTCTTGTATTAGTGCAGCAGCAGCAACAATTATTTGTGGATATTTCGGCACTCAATATCTCGGCAGAAATATCATGTACGTTATTAGTGGAGCAATAGCCGGGACTGGGATCACAGCATTCATGGTTGACCGAATTACTGGTCAAAATGAAATTGACCAAGTTATGTTGCGCCGACCTCGACCCTTCGACTTTGCTCAGGGCAAGCCTTTAAATAGACCCACCAGTTGTATAGGTTGCAAATACTATCACGGGATCTCTTACAACGGCTCCCCTTTAATTTGTTCTGTTCATCCCGAAGGCATTGAGGGCGTGAAATGCCCCGATTGGCAAGGCTTTCAACTATCTAAAGAAGGAGCAATAACATGACGTTAACCTTAGACAATCGCTCTCAAAATAAAGAATCGTCCCTGACTCAAGCATTACGGCAGATACAACAGCTAAACTCCAAGATTGCTGTGTTAGAGCAGCAGCATCAGGATTATGTGCAGAAGCAACAGAACTTGATTAGTGCCATCGCTGAAATCTGTGTTTCTCCAATGCAGGAAGTACAGGCGCTGCGGATTCTGATTTATCGGGGAGAAGCAGCTTGTCGGCAGTACCTACGTTCAGTGTTGGTTAAACAAAGTCAGGCTTCAAAATGACCATAGGGGAAATCATTTGCCCAGTTCATATAAAAGAGCCTTGCATAAATTCAAGCGATCGCCGCCGGACAAAGAGGCGATCGCTTCTGCCAGAAATGGCAGTTACCCCAAAACTTAACTTTTGAGCTAAAGTATGAACGCACAAACTGAAGAAATCAAAGAACTTGACCCATTAGTTTTTTGTGAAATTTGGGGATTAAGTTTTGAAGAGGCATCAGGATATTTAAATATTAGAGCCAGAACAATGACAGCTTATGCCTGCAAAAAATCGTCTAGAACTCATCGTCAACCATCTTCGAGAGTAAAAGCTTTAGCCGCAATACATCATAATAAATGGTTGAAAGAAGGTAAGAGTTCTCGCTCCGAAGGAGCTTGGTAAATATCCCACTGAAAATTTCTAAGTTGTCAACAAAGTTGTCAACTTAGTAGCTTGAACCGCTTGGCGCGGTTTTTTATTATAAAAGAGCAAGGTCAATAGACAGTCAATAGACACTGGTCATTGATATCCACATGGACATCCATATTGATATCCATATTGACATTTAGATGCTACGGATATTGACTATCTTTTTGAGGCTATTGATACGGATTTGACTAAGTTCATGGAATCAGGATGGAGAAAACAACTTTTTAATCAAAAACAAAGCCAATCAGGGGTAAATCCATTAGTTTTACCAATGTCAAAAGCCAAAGCTGTGAAGATTTTAGGTATTTGTCCCCGGACATTAGAACGATGGGCAAAAGTCGCTTCTTTGATTCCAGAGTATAGATTAATACTTCTAAGGATGCAGGCATTAGCCCAAGAGAAAAATCTCCGTGCTGCACCGATCACATCTTATCAAGTGTGGGTGGTAGGAAAGATTGGTGAATTGTTTGGAGATATCACTCAAGGGATTGATAAAAAAGCTCTTGTTGAAGCAATTGTTGAAGCAAATAAAGTCGAGTACACCCGCGCCCAGTTTGAACAAGAGCAACTGGGATTTACATCACACAGTTTAGGAGAAACCCATCATGTCGGATAGCAAATTCACCCGTGCAGAATTATTTGAATTATTGAGTGCTAGCTACAGCCCAGAGCAAATTATTGCTGGGTTAGAACAACTGGCTCAGTCAGATCCAGCAGTTGATCCGAACGCTCAAGAATTTCCCGTGGATATCAGCGATCGCTTGGAGAAGTTGTTTAATTTAGCGCAAGCAACCCTCGAAAAATCGAAGATGTTAGGAGGTGAGAGCAATTTGGCGAATATACAAACGGCTGGCATAGAAAATGTGAGTGAACAATTGCATCTTGTTGGAGTCAGTCGGGAAACTTTTAAAGCGTTCTTGGATATTGTGGCAGGTAAGACTGTTGCTCAAGCAGTGGCAGTTCATGAGTTTGAGCAAGAATTGTTTGATGAGATCACGAGTGAACTTGATGCTCGTTCATTACAGCGACGGACAGAGCAGGGCTTTGATGAAATAGCGTTTATTTATCAGTTGGCCAAAAATCCCTCAATCAGGCAACAAATTACCCAAGAGTACGGGTTAAAAACTGGGGATGAGATTAAGCAACAAGTTCAAACCCTCACTACTGCTGCAACTGTTGGTTTTGACCCGAAAGCATTTTTAGAGGAATTAGGAATGCCGACACCAGAAAAAAAGTCGAAACAACCTGCGACGATTCAGGATCTGAAAAATTTGACACGCTCTTTGTTGAGCCAGAAATTTCAGTCTCCAGCTTAAAATGGCGCAAGTTTTTCGAGCAGAATCTTTTCGGATTCTCAATTATTTTTCTGATAGTTTGTATTGGGCTGTCTGTTTACATTCGCGTTATTAATGCACCGCCACCCCAGACAACACAAACTATCGACCAGCAACAACCGTAAAATCTGGCAGCCGAGTGGCAATGAAATACCAGAAGCAAGCGATGTTGGGATTATTGGGCATGGGGTTAATCGCAAGTCCTTGGTTATCACAACTGCCAGCCCAATTCAAAACTTACTCTCACGGCATAACTATTCGTGAGTCTGAAGAACTAGAACGCATTAAAGCCGAGCAAAGGGCAGTGACCGCCGACAAAATTAACTCTCTTGGAGTTACGTCCTCATTCAGTAAGTTACGAATCAGGAACTATTTAGACTCCAAAAAACGTAACCCTAGACCTGACACTACAGGTTATTTAGAAGATGAGACAGTTTTTGTGTATGACTCAACTGGTTTATGTGTTGGGCGCATTGAACAGAGGCAATGGAAATGGAAATATCAATTCAAAAATGCTTGTAAGAATTCGCCGCTATTTAAAGATTCGGTCAATTGATTTATGAAATATCTCACTCCAAACAAATCTAATTCACAACCAAAACCAGAACCATCTCCACAAGGAGAGCCGAAAAAAGCAGGGAGTGACTACCTAGAATTATTAGCTCGGTGGATTGTGGCATTAATCTCACTGCCAGTCATCTTTATCTCACATATCATTGCCCAATTTGTTACCCCAGGCACACCAGGATATAAGCTCGTTGGTGCAATTGGTTTCTGGATTGGTACACTCCTTTCTACTGATAGCATCTGGCAAGTTTTATTCCAGGGAAAACCGATTTTTCCCTGGTTTGAAACTGAATGGATTGGCTGGTTTGGTTGGCTACAACTCCTATTTAATCCCTTGTTTTGGATTAGCTTCGGTATCTCTGCACTTGTTCAGGTGATGGAAGCTCGCACATTGCGTGGTAAAGACCCACAACAGGCCAAGAACGAGTTTGAGGAATCAAAACAATACACACTCGGCAGTAAACCGAATGGGAATATCGACCTGACAGTGGCATTGTGGGGCGATTATAAAGCTGCTGGCATGAAAGAACGTCATACAGGTGGAGCGATCGCACTATTTTTCTGGGTTTTGGATCTGACTACTACCTTCGTTGGTCGTAATCCTTTCCGCTACACGAATCCTGGTGTGATCTTGGCTTGCTTTGCTTACAACGTAGTTTCAATGATGGCAGGCGAGATTGGTTACAGCATTTGGAAATTAACTAAGTAAGAGGAATTCACATGCAGCAACAAATACCAATGCTAGGAACTAAAGAAACGGCACTTTTACGTGACGATTACCCCAGCATTGAGTATTTGGAAGCTGGGAATACCGCCTCTTGGTTACAAGAGCGTCAAGATCAGTTATTAGTCCGCGCCAAAGATGAGCGTAACGGGATGAATCTGGCGAAGTTTATCACACTGGCCACAGCAGCAACTGGTGCAGTTTGTTATGCTACATCCCCTCTTGCTCCAATCGGTGCAGTTGTTTCAGGGGTTGGTTATCTTTGGTCGATTGTGCAGGATTTAAACGATACCCATCAATTTGCACCCATCCCTTTTATTCGTGGTGACTTCTTTGCTTTCCTTTCTGCGATGGGTGATAGTGTGGCACGGGCTGAATATTTCGCTAACCAAAATGAAATTGCTGACTTGATGCTGCATCTGGAGCCAATGTCTAAGTATGAGTTTGCCATGCTCAAGCAATCATCTCATGTGGTGTGTGAATACTTGAGCGCCGTTGAGCCAGGAAAAAGATTTTACGCTTACCGTTGGTTACTTGATTGGTTTATTCAGCTACGTGGGCAGTTTCCCACCCGTGAGCAATTGTCTGGGCATTTAGCGCAAGTGACAATTGACCCGCGAGTTAACTACCAACAAGTAACAGTTATTCAAGAGGCGATACAACCGCAAAATCTTGGTATCCCACAAGCTCGATTTGCTCAATTACCAAATCCTTCAGTGGGAGCAAGGGTTGAAGAGGACAAGGAGCAGGGTGCGGGGTGCATGGGAGAGAATCTTTCCCCTCTGCCCCCTGCTCCCTACCCCCCTGCTTTTCCCTCTCCAGTCAATACCGATATCTCCACCTACACCACTAAACCCCAAGCGCAGTATGACCTAATTGGGCATATTGCTAAGAAAGTTACCAATATGCTGTGGGTTGGTGTCCCTGGTTCTGGCAAGGGCATCACCATTAGCAATGCAATCGATGCTATTAAGCGACTGCATCCTGGCATACACATCTTTTATATTGACCCCAAAGGTGACGAGAAAGAAACCGGTTATTTCAAAGGTCGTGTTGATACTTTTAAACGGGCTAAAATCCTAGAAATGTCCCCGGTCGAAGCCGTTAAATGGGTCAAAGAATGCTTTACCGAATTTCAAAATATCTCTGGCTCCAAGCTGATTATTTTAGATGAAGGTACGGCTGTTTGTTCCAAATTTAAAAATACCAAGGGTGAGATTGGTTGGCTCAAAGACAAAATCATCTCTTACTGTTCTTGCGGTGATAGTTCCGGTTGGCATTTCTGGATTGTCGTGCAGAACCCTCACACGGACGACTTGGGCATTTCTGGCGGACTGCGATCGCAGTTAACGTCTGTAGCGTTGGTTCATCCTGATAACGTCCCAGCTTACAATGCCATGATTGCCACTCAACTCATCCCCAGCGATCGCAAGATTACCTCAACCCAAGTAATGGAGGTTGCTGCACAATCACCAGTCGGTCGAGCAGTTTATTACGGCGGCATCAATGAATGGATACCAATGCCTCTGTTAAAGAATTTTTCTGGTTATGACCGGGATACCAAAAACTTTATTGACTCTGCACCAAGTAATAAGCAAACCTCTCAAGCTGAAACTAACTCATCAACCACACCAACAACCCAAGCTCAACAGATGTTGGCGCTTTTGGAGAAAACGAAAGCCAGTTCAATTGATGAGTTTATTCAAAGCGAATTGAAATTAGACGGAGTTCCACCAGAGCTGATCCGAAAAGGAATTGAAAAATTACTCCAAAATTCTCCAATTAAATATAAGTTCAATGCTTGGAATAATCAAAACTGAGGATTTACATCAGGATAAAGAATATATCCAAATAGTATCCAAAAAAATGAGAAAATACACTATATGTGGATATCGCTCTAGGAAAACTACTATATGTAGTCTTTGGGGGGGATTCAATACCCGAAGCATCAGCATTGAACATTATGCCGCATAACTATGTATTATCTTGCAGATTAAAGTATAAATACTTATAAAAGATAAACGTTACATAAACTGTTAGATAAAACAACCAACTAAGTGTAATAACAAGATTTTTGCAGGATAATATCCCTGAATAGAGTTTTATTGGCAAAAAGCAACTTTGTCGAGTGTCCTAGCGGAGAGTAACGCACAAACAATTAGCATTAAGTAAAGTTTGGATGCGTTACATTAACAAACTCTACAATATCTGCGACTCAGGGGAGTAATGCATTGTGATCACTATTCCTGTGAGTCGTGATTTTTAGGCGTTCGCCTCAACAATCTCTCTTTCAAAGGCGATCGCTATTACTGTGAGTCGTGATTTTTAGGCTATCTCTCTTTTGCTCTTAATATATCGTATATTAGGTATTGGAGGCTAGATCAAATGTCTAGACTTTTAAACTTCATGTAATTACTACAAGAATTTAACCGTGATTACAAATGCTAGTAGCCTGACCCTTGGCGCTCTCCGTCAAACTTTTGGCTTGAAACTCGACTCTAGCGATCGCTTTTTTGATGAATGGTTAAATAATGCGCCGACTCTAACCGAAACGGAACTACAAGGACTAGATCGCCTCACTCGAAACTATACCTATCTTAGTCAAGAAGAACCACCTCTCGAAGAAATTGTTAAGCTTGTAGTTATATCACCATTGCTAGATTTAGCAGGTTTCTATCAGTTTCCTTTTTTGGTAAAAGCAGAAGTAAGTACCAATATCGAAGTTGCAGATGAAGCTAATGCTATTGCAGTTCAAGGCAGGATTGATATTTTGGTGATTCAAGATAGTTTTTGGATTTTGGTAATCGAGTCAAAGCCTGCAAGACTAGACGTTACGGCGGGAATTCCCCAAGCACTTACTTATTTATTGAGCGCTCCCAACTTACAGTCAAGTTGTTATGGAATGGTTACAAACGGAAGAGAAGTATTGTTTTTGAAATGTGATCGCCACCAAAATATCCCTCAATATACTAGATCCCATACTTATCGGTTACTTGAAAATACATCAGAACGTATCCAAGTTTTGCAAGGACTTAAACAAATTGGGGCTTATATTGGCGATTTGAGGAGTTAGGCGATCGCTATTACTGTGAGTCGTGATTTTTAGGCGATCGCTTAATAATTATTGGTCTTTGCGGCGGGACACATTCTTAAAGGAATCGCCAATAACTTCTCGGAACTTATCAACGAAGTAAATCATTTTTGATGGAAAAATCTTGACCAGAAACAGTCAGCATTAACGGGCTTATCGGTTAGGTATAACGATCTAACGCAGCAGAGGCAGATAGCCTCGAACTCAGCACAGAGAGCTTTCGTCCGTCCCCTGCCGTGACATGTTAGGCAAACTCACATTCTCCACTCTTGTTTCAGGCAGCACTTCTTGTATTTTTTTCCGCTCCCGCATGGGCATTTTTCATTGCGCCCTATTTTCTTCGATTGTCTAGGTTCAGGGGCAAAATTAATCTTATTATTTCCTTTAAGGTTTTGGGGTTTGGGCAAATCTTGCACTAATTCATCCATTTCATTAGACTGAACCCAGTCGTATTCTTTATTTACGCCAAATCTTAGCCTCGGAACTTTTTGCCCAATACAAATTCCAAACCATGAGCTTGCTTTGTGTGTGTACTTTCTTCGTTCACAGTGACTTTCTAAACGAGGTCCGGATATAGATTTATGATCATCGTTACAATGGATAGTCAAACCTAATCCCCCCTCGCTTATTTCAAGAGTTAAATCATGGTGCTGGCCATCCTTTCTGCCTCGCTTAATTAATTCAGCGATACCATTGTTTATCATCTCAATGGCATCGCTGCTCATCGAGAGCAATGTAAATCCAAGACTAATTATTGCAGAATGCTCAAGCTTATCTATATCTCTTATTATTTGATCGAATACCGTCCCTTTGTATTTTGTTAAAATTCCCTCTGGAGTATCTGAACCTGGAGCGCCATCTCGTCTTGTTAGCATCGCAAGATCAAGATCAACACATATATCATCCCCAATTTGCATCATTGCATACTTATTATCTATCCACAAATTCTGTTTCAGATGATAAGAAAGGATGGTTAACTCATGAGTAGAGAGAATTTTGTCACCGTAAGATATCCGCTTATTTACATAACTCAAGAAATGTAAGGGCGACTGCAACATTTCTGTCATTACATCAAGCAAAAAAACATCCATTACAAATGGAGGTTTTATATTTTTAGTTTCCTGGAATTCTAAAAACTGCCTTGCTTGGAACGAGAGAGCTGGATAATGCTCAGAAATCACACAAAAAGGATAAATTTCTTTATACTCTCGATTAATATTTAGCTCTTTTCCACTCTTATCAACAAGCTTATATTTTTTATCGTTTAATAGTGTGGCGCACAAATAAGCTTGATCGTAAGCCTCCTGAATAGCTTTCTTAAAATCAGACTGTAAGCTGTTATCGTTACCTTTACGTGAAGGAATAGTCAGCTTCTTTGACTTCGCCTGTAGAATTATTGCTCTGTCGGCGAAAACGACCAATACATCAATTTCACCAGCCTGCTCTTTAGAATTGTAGATATCAATGTTTGAAAATACGCGCTTCTCGCCAAATACAAGTTTCAATCTCTCAGCAGAAAAGTTTTCAGTAAATTGACCTCTATGCTGGTTCGCAATATTTTTATAGGCTTTATCATCATTAAACCAGAAAAACGGTGTTTCATATAATGCCTGCACTAAACTATAAATTTGAAATAATAAATATTCATCCTCTGGAAGCTGAATAATTGGATAAGCATTTTTAGGATTAAAATCATCTAAAGAGTTGAATTCATCCATGTTAATAGATGATACAAATGACTCGATGACCAGTTTTACAGTATCAATTTCAATATTTGAGATATCACTAATTTCTTTAGCCGTAAACTTATATACTGAAAGGACAGTCCATTCGCTAGGATCTTTATTAAAAAGCTTTCGCACTACGTTATTAGCTTTATCGTTCCGCAGCGATTTTATTGATGTCATCACATCTATAACTTGCTGAATAGAAAATCCTTTATTTGTCAAAAACCAATTATTATCTTTTTCATATTTTATCTTTGAAAGGTCTCTGTATTGAAAATCATATGCACTTTCTCCACCGTAAAAAATCGCCTCTCTCAAGACTAAGCCATCTCTAAATGGATTGAAATTCTGATCCCCAATTTTATTTGGATTAAATATGTATTCCATTGGCGGCATCATAGACTGATGAATTTCTTTCAGCAAAGAATCAGTCTTGTCAATGTATCTTCGGATTACTTCAGGCGATGGCAAGTCTATATTTAGTTGTTTTTTGCAAGCAAGTCCTACAAGAGTTGATATTTCAGTCCTCACCAAAATATCCCTCGATAACTGCTGAAGCATATCCTCTGGAGTTAATGTATCAGCATATCCAATTATGTCGTTCTGATAGCAAAGACTAGCAATTGCATGAACGTATCCTGGAGAAGCACATATTTCAGCTAACTCCGAAAAAATCTCAGATTCTTTTCTGACTGCCTCTCTCACAAATGCTTGCTCCAATACTATAATTTTTGAGTGCCTAACCGCACTGCTTCATTCACCCTTGAGACAAAAAATCATCCGGCTATGTCTTTACCACTCTCGTAAGCCATAACTCTGGGTTTTCTCTTCTTGAGAGGGACTACTTTCGATTGCTTGGGTGCTTGTGGCGGACGGCATGTTTCACAGTAGAGTGGTCGCACACCAAAGGTTTCTCGTTGTGTGGGCTGTTCGCACTGCTTACATACGAAGTTGAAAACGCGAGTGTGAATTTCCCGCTTGTGCGCTCTGACAGTGTACTCTCGGACATCGATTGTTTTGCTGGACATTGATCAGTTTTTTAAGTTGCTATTTATAAATATAGTTTCTTGTTTTTGACTAATAGTATAGCCAGAGCATCATCTTCATGATTAAAACAAGGATAATTGCCCTGGGGAAATATTACCTTTACGTCCGCGATGATACTAGAGCGGGAAATCAATCTAATTAATTAAGATACTCCAAAATATCACTTTTTTGACGGCGAAGAATAGAGAGCGCTTTATGCTCAAGCTGACGGATTCGTTCTCGACTCAAGTTTAAGCGATCGCCAACTTGAGTTAAGCTCAGTTGATGATCATTCTCTAACCCAAAACGTAGAGTTAGTATTTCTCGTTGTATAGGGGGTAGGGATGCCAGCAGATTATTTAAATCAAGGCGCAACAGTTCCTTGGTGAGCCGTTCGTCTGAGGAAATACTCTCATCAGGTAAGATATCCAATAGCTCAGTGTCTTGATTGTCTCCCACACGCAAATCCAGAGAAACTGGCTGCTTTGAGACACTGAGATATTCTCGAACCTGGTTAGGCTTTAAATTTAATTCTTCAGCAATTTCGGTGACAGTAGCATGGCGACCAAGCTTTTGAAAGCTTTCTCGCTGTACTTTTTTAATTTTATTAAGTCTTTCGGTTAGATGAGTTGGCAATCGAATAGTACGAGATTTTTCTGCAATTGCACGTGTGATTTCCTGACGAATCCACCAGTAAGCATAGGTTGATAGTTTGTAGCCTTTGTTAGGATCGAACTTCTCTACCCCTTTTTGCAAACCGAGTGTACCTTCCTGAATTAAATCGAGGAATTCTAAATTGTGGTTCTGGTATTTCTTAGCAATAGAAACCACTAGCCGCAGGTTTGCTGTCACCATTTTATGTTTAGCTTTTTGACCTTGTTGAACGATTGACTGTACTTCAGCTTCGGTTTGCCCAAGCGAGGTAGCTAATTCTCTTGCAGTTGGTTGGCGGTTTAATTGAAGTGCAAGGCTTGAACGATGTTCTTCAATCACCATCATCTGCTGCAACGCCCTTGCATTTGTAATTTCTTGCTCAGGAGTTAGCAGAGGGTAGCGTCCGATTTCTTTAAGGTAGGAGCGAACTAAATCGGTAGTTGGGCTAGGCATACTTTCAATTAGTTGTGACGACTACTTTTATTTTTCGTTTGAATAGAAATTTTTATTTCAAGAATTAGCTAGCAAATTAAATCTTAACTATAGACTTAACCCAATTTTTATCTTTGGAAAGCAAGTTTATAAATATAATACTTGAAATCTAAAAATAGGTAAATACTAAAAGCTGTTTTATTTGACAATTAAGCTTTAAAGCAACAGAGAAGTTTGACTAAATTAAATCAGAGAGACGCTACGCTAAATTTAGAGTGAATTCCTCTCTTGAAGAGAGGAGACGTTCAAATTCGCTTCATATTTGGACAAGGCTCAAAGACGCTTTGCGTAAATCAATTGAAAATTACAAATACTTAGTTGATAAATAATCATGGATATGCAATCTCTGCTCACTTTGACAATAGTAGCTATCTTTTGGGCATTCGTTACTCTTGTTATGTTCCAGTTCATTAATGGACTATTTGTATCGGCTGCTTATGCTAGTAATGTGGTTTCGATTGGCAATCTAAATATAGCGGCTTCTACAATTCCATCAGTATCAGAAATAATCACACCACAACAAGTTCAGACTTTTGAAAAATTGCCAGATCCTTGGATGTTAGAGGATGAAGTTGTTCATTGTACCAGTAACGAAGCAGTTATTATCTCATTCCCTGTATTAAGATTACTGCCTCCAGTTAAAGAAGTTTCACCACAACCAAAACGTACTACTCGTTCAAATAAAGCTAACAATTATGCCAACAATTCACCGAAAACTAAAAAGGCTGATGTAAATTCTTCAGGCAAACGCAAGCCAGGTAGACCGCGTAAAGCTGGCTAATTCGCTTTTTAATTCTCGTCCGATCACCGAAGAATAAATATCTGAAGGTTCAAAAGTTTAAATGAGGCAATTGCTTGCCTCATTTATTAATAAGAGAAAGGCTTCGCCATAGCAAAAGTGAAAAAATAATATTGTGAGTGATGCAATGGTACAGCAACTTTTCACTCAAGGTTCTTTATTCGATTTGCAAACAGTAATCGATTATGGGCAGTCAGTTATTAATGTTGCCCAAGAGCTTGCAAAAGTTTTAATAGATAATCGCCCTCTCTCTACGAAAACTGTTTCTTCCCAGATGAATCGCCACTTTCACGGTACTGCGGCAGAAGGCACATGGCAGTGGAAAGATGCTTACGAAGCTGTGGAAGTGGCGCAAATATTATATCTGCGTCAAAAAGGTTACAAGCCTTTATTAGAGTCGCCGCTAACAGTATTATTGGAATTGGAGAAGTTAGTAGCCCTCTGCCCGACGCATACTCGCCGTAGTGAAGAATCAGTACAGCTTCAGCAATTCTCCACCCCTCTGCCGCTTACTTATCTGGTAGCCAAAGCAGGATTTATACAAGCTACTGATTTGGTGCTGGAGCCAAGTGCCGGAACTGGCCTATTGGCACAAATGGCTAAACTGCACAGTGCAAGTCTGATGCTAAACGAGCTAGCCGACGATAGAAGTAAGATTCTGCGTCGGTTGTTTCCTGGCACTCCACTATTCTCAGTAAACGCGGAACAGATTAACGACTATCTGGTTGGCAAGACTCAGCCCTCAGTTGTGCTGATGAATCCACCTTTCTCTGCATCTCCCAAAATCAACAGTCGCAACCCCGACGCAACTAAGAGCCACATCAACTCGGCATTGCAAAGACTGGCTGACGGTGGACGGCTGGTAACAATCACAGCCAACTGGTTTTCTCCAGCTAACCCAAGCTGGCGAGAGACTTTCCTTAAGTGGCAGGAGAAGGCACGAGTTTTAATGTCAGTCGGGGTTAACGGCAAGGTGTACTCAAAGCATGGTACACAAATCGACACTCGGATTACAGTGATCGACAAAGTTCCGGCTGACTCCAGCGAAATCCCTTGTGTTTCAGAAACCTTGGACTTACCCGAACTGCTGGCGTTGATTGAGCAGTTGCCACAGCGATCTCCGTGGGAACGCTCAGAAAAAGTCAAAGCTGCTGCGAAGGCAATTGTCGTTCAATTGCCAAAACGCTCTGTGGTAGCTCAAGCAGAAACACTTTCTTCAATTCCAGATGTGGTTATTCTGGAATACGAAGTCGTCGAATGGTCTGCTACAGAAGGACTCAAAGATACTTTATATGAAACCTATCGCCCACAACGAATCAGAATTAAAGATGCTTTACCTCATCCCTCACTGCTTTGTGAGAGTGCAGCCCTAGCACTTGTCTCACCACCGGCTCCAACTTACAAACCACATCTCCCACGCAACATCATCACACAAGGCTTGTTGTCAGAAGCACAACTTGAAAGCGTCATCTACGCAGGTCAAGCACACTGTGAATTTCTGTCTGGGTTTTATATTGTCGATGATTCATGGGATAATGTGACTGTAGCAGCAAATAGCTCAGAAAATGCTGTGAAATTTCGTCGTGGCTGGTTCTTAGGCGATGGGACGGGTGCTGGTAAGGGTAGACAATGTGCAGGAATCATCCTCGACAACTGGTGTCAGGGGCGCTCTAAAGCCATTTGGGTATCCAAAAGTTCTGCTTTAATTGAAGATGCCCGTAGAGACTGGTGTGCGCTCGGAGGTAGTGAGAAAGATATCATTAACCTGAGCAACATTAAGCTTGGCGATCCAATTCCCTTCACCCAAGGCATTCTGTTCTGCACTTACTCAACTCTACGTTCTCAAAAGGGAGGTAAAAGTCGGCTTAAGCAAATCGTTGAATGGGCAGGAGCAGGCTTTGAGGGAGCGATCGCTTTCGACGAATGCCACAGTATGGGCAATGCAATGGCGCAAGAGGGTAAACTGGGCATGGTTGCAGCATCCCAACAAGGCATTGTTGGGCTGAGGTTGCAAAACGCATTACCACAGGCACGGGTTATCTACGTTTCTGCTACTGGAGCGACGAAGGTTTCCAACCTATCTTATGCCAATCGCCTGGGACTTTGGCAGACTGGAGATTTTCCGTTTACCTCCCGTGAGGATTTTGTGGAATCCATTGAGGGCGGTGGTATCGCTGCGATGGAAATCGTAGCCAGGGATCTCAAGGCTTTGGGGCTGTATCTGGCGCGGAGCCTTTCATTCGAGGGAGTTGAGTATCAAACTCTCTACATTGATTTAACGCCGAGGCAGGAACGGAGCTATAACAGCTATTCCGATGCTTTTCAGGTTATTCACCATAATTTAGACAAAGCCCTGGAAGCTTGTAATATCTCTGGTGACAAAACTTACAACCGTGCTGCAAAGATGTCTGCTAAGTCGCAGTTTGAAAGCCATAAACAGAGATTCTTCAATCATCTGCTGACCGGGATGAAATGCCCAGTCCTAATCAAAGCGATTGAGCAGGATTTAGTCCAAGGTCTTGCTGTTGTCATTCAAATAGTTTCGACTAATGAAGAACTTTTGAAACGACGACTTGATGAAGTTACGGCTTCCGAATGGAAGGATCTCAATCTTGACTTGACCCCACAGGAATACGTTATGGATTACCTGATGAGTGCTTTCCCCATTCATCTGCATTCCATTCATTCTGGCGAGGATGGAGAAGAAAGATCCGAGCCAGTCTTTGACGCTGATGGCTCTCCAGTTATTTCTATTGAAGCTGTAGCCTTGAGAGATGCGTTAGTCGATAAGTTAGCAAGCCTTGATCCCATCCCCGGCGCATTAGAACAATTGCTGTGGCATTTTGGTCACAAGCAAGTGGCTGAAGTCACAGGTCGCAGTAAACGAGTTCTGAAAGATGAATCTGGACGTTTGTTTGTGGATTCACGCGGTGGTGGCGCGAATATTGCTGAAACTGCTGCGTTTATGCAGGGAGACAAGCAAATCCTCATTTTCAGTGATGCCGGCGGCACAGGCAGGAGTTATCATGCTGATCTAAATGCTGCGAATCGTAAACGGCGATCGCACTATCTGCTTGAAGCCGGCTGGAGGGCAGACAATGCAATTCAAGGTTTAGGGCGATCGCACAGAACCAACCAAGCATCAGCACCCGTGTTCCGACCTGTTACCACTAACGTCATCGGTGAACGCCGCTTTATCTCAACCATCGCTCGAAGGCTCGATAGCTTGGGCGCTCTTACTCGCGGTCAACGGCAGACGGGTGGCAATGGGATATTTGAGGCTAAAGATAATCTGGAGTCGAACTATGCAGAACACGCGCTGTATGAATTATTCAGACAAATATACCAAGGTCGATTTTATGAAGTTCCACTAGGGACTTTTGAGCAAATGACTGGACTCTCGCTCACTTCCCACGAAGGCGGCATGAAAATCGATCTCCCACCCCTGCGCCAATTCCTTAACCGACTGCTGGCTTTACGCATTGATATGCAAAACATCATTTTCGAGCGTTTTGAGTTGTTGCTAAGTCAGCAGATTGAAGCAGCGATCGCTGCTGGTGTCTATGAAATGGGGGTGGAGACTTTACGGGCTGAACGGTTTACTGTTGAGAGCCAGGAAGCTGTATATACTCATACTCAAACTGGTAGCATCACCAATTACTTGAAAGTGGAACGCACCCAAAGAAACAACATCAGAACTGCTGACGAGATGTTAGAGTTCGCCACTCAATATCTTGGAAGGCTAATGATCAACTCCAAGTCTGGTAATGCTGCTGTGTCAATTCCGACGCATAGTATCTACGACGCTGATGGTGGAGTTGTACCAAGAGTTTTGCTGATTCGTCCACGCATAGAACTGGTTAATGCTATCTCACTGGCAGAGCGACTCTTAGCTGTTGGATGTTTTACCGAGATCATCAACTGGCAAAAGCGGATATTCATTCCAGTTTCAGACAAAGCCCCAGCTATTCTAGCGGCTGTGATTGAAATCTTGGGATAATTCCCAACTTCAAAGGCCCAGGTATTTAATCTGGGTCTTTTTTACCCTTAAAAAAAATAATAAGCTCTTTTTTTTATTTAATCGCGATAACGCGAGTTTACTATAACGCTAGTTTCGGATAACGCGACATTGTTATAATACAAACTTGTTATCAAAACTGAAAAATTGTTGTACGGTAAGGATCTTACTTCTCTAGTAGCACTATTAGCCTACTTGCTAAATCGCGATAACGCGAGTTTGCCATAACGCTAGTTTCGGATAACGCGACATTACTATAATGCGAAGTCGCTATAAAAATTTGCTGGTTATTGAGGACACTTACATGAGCCATGAAGTAACAGCACGAAAAACTAAAGTGATTGCAGTGGGCAATCAAAAGGGAGGAGTTGCAAAAACTAGTAACCTGATTCATATTGCAACTGCTTTAGGTGAAATGGGAAGGCGATGCCTAATATTCGATTTAGATATGAACCAGGGAGCTACCCGGCATTTAGGAATTCCTAGCGAAAGCTTCCTTGGTACTTTTGAAGTTTTGACTGGGGAAGAAGAACCAACAGATGTAATCATTACCCCTGATGATGGAGTAGAGTTACCTAAAAATATTCATTTGATTGCAGCTCGTCGAAATCTAGAAAAGATAGATCAAGCACTCGCAGCTAGAGATAAGTTTTTGGTTACTCAAGATGTTTTGATTAATCCTTTACGCAAGCTTGCTGGAATGTATGATTACATCTTTCTTGATACAGCGCCTAATGCAACTACACCAACAATTGCAGCCTATAAGTCGGCTGACTGGTTTATTCTTTCAGCCACTCCTGACCCATTTGCTATCGCAGGACTTAATGATGCTTTAACTGATATTCAAGGCGCTCAACGTTACGGCAACCCGAATTTACGTTTGTTAGGAGTAATTCTTTGTTGTGTAGATAGCAGAACTATATTAGCTAGTTCTCTAACTGAATATGTCGAGAAACTTTTTTCTGATGGTAGTAAGTCTTTAAAATTTGATACACTCATCAGCCGTTCTACGGTTGTACCTCAGTCCCAAAAGTTAGGGAAGACAATTTTCCAAACTGCACCAAACCACAAAGTCACAAACCAATATCGTAAGCTGGCTAAGGAAATAGAAGCTCGTATTGCTGAGTTTGAAGAACCAGTTACAACATCTACTATAAAATCTGCTGTTTCAACAAAGCGAGGCAAAAAGTAGTTACCAATGGCTAAACGTGTTTCAGGAAATGAAAAACCCTACCGCCCAGTAGACGAAGCATTGGTACGGTCTGTTCTCAGGGGTTCAGATTCAGAGGAAACAACTTCAGTTTCAGATAATACTGCTGCTCTATCTGTGAGAGATTCAACTTTATCGGAGCAAATAACTCTTGACCCTCAACAATCTCCACCAATACAACCGGAACCTGTAATCGAAAAATTAAGTCGAGAGAAGCGAGTACTTTTGACTAAATCTGAGGAAAGGGAAATTGAACGATTCGTCTCTCGCCTTGCCGAGGAACTAGAAACTCCTCTCAAGCTTAGTCATGTATTAAGGTCTTGCATGACAATTCTTCGACACGCGCAGAAAGAGATTATTGCACAAGCTAGTCACTCAGAAAAGCTAGAGCGCCCACCAAATGGTGATCCATTAGCTCTGGCTGAGTTTGAGTATAAGCTTGCACAAATCATCTCAGATGCTCTTTCTAAAACACCACCACTTGATTGATACTCACCGTTAACTAATCATCGCGATAACGCGATATACAGAGAAAGTCAAACCTGATTTCTACTGTTATCTTTGTTTAACTAAAAAAACTTTATTAAGGCTAACCAATTAGAACCAGCGATCTCGACTCTATCATCGCGATAACGCGATATAGAGTGATAGCTAGATCACTCCCTATTCCCAGTATTACGCTCAAAAGGGTTAACCTTACGTTACTTAATCATCGCGATAACGCGATATAGGATGAAAGCCGCATCACTCCCTATTCCCAGTATTACGCTCAAAAGGGTTAACCTTGCGTTACTTAATCATCGCGATAACGCGATATAGGATGAAAGCTAGCTAGTATTGTAAAGGAAATTACTTTTAATTGATATTTTAAAGGCAGAATGGAATCTACTAAGCGACCACCCAAGCCAACACAACAAAAACTGATTAAGCACATCCCTGCGGCTAATTAACCAATAGCACAGGAATTGCTCAATAGTGATGCTCAAGTAGAATTATCCCAAGATATAGTGGAAACGACTGCTGTTCATGCAGTCCCAAAAACAATAGCTCAGTCAACTGAGAACGCATCTAAACCGACAGAGAAACAAAAGTTATTTAGCCCTACCCCGGCTGATGACAAGTTGTCGGAAGAACTCACAACTGGTCAACAGCCTGGCCATCCCCCTGTCGAGGAAAAACCCCTAGAGCCGCCAAAAGTTGAGCCGCAGGTGACTGGCAAGCGCAACAAGAAAAAGATAGATTCACCACCAGCAACCAAACCTTATATACCCTTTCAAGACCGCCTCGAAGAACCAGAATTACCGCCAGAACCCTGTCAGCACATGCAATTCCTGGATTGCAACTTGGAGGTAGGACGTGTGATATTCGAGTGCTATCACTGCCAACAGGGGATAATCAGCGAGTACACCGGAGATCCCCTAATGGGCGAGTACAAAGGACGACCTTCGGTGATTTTCACAAAGGTAAAATGCCCTAACTGTGAGCAAACAGCGATTAGGCTGCAAGCAAGGGAAGTACTTTCGATTACGGCGATACCTTCACCTTGGGCAGAAAAGTAAAATATGCATCGACTGCTCTTTTTAATTCGTTATATGGGAAGATTTTGAAAATTGCTCATGGGGTATATATAGCCCCCATATATACCCCAACAATAGTTCAGGACTTTGGTAACATTTTGACCCCCATATAGGGTATATATAGGTGCTAATTAGGGTACATTTGACTGACTGACATTTTATACCCCATTTAGCCCCCAAGGGGTTATGATAAGCTCTTGAGTTGGGAAAATAAGGGTGAAGTTATTTTATTCTTCTTTTTCTTGCTCTTGCAGATTACTGGAACAGATAATTTTCACTTTCTCAAAGTGTATTACTTGGAGCAGATGTCAAACATTCACACCTTACAAAAAATTTTTCCTGCGGGTTTCGATAACGGTTACGGAAGTCTCAAACTTTTAGTCGAAGGATTTGAAGTAGTTCGTGTCCCCAGCTATATAACCAATGCTGAAATGGAGGATGTACCAGGGCGTGTAGTTTTTAACGGTAGTGCTTATACAGTTGGAGAGTCCGCTTACAGGACAGGAAATTATTTTGACCGGAATACCGATAATAATGAAAATAAAGTCAACAACGCGTTGCTGACTTTACTGGGTGCATTGGCACATCTACCACACCGTAAGGCTTGGCACTTAAAATTAGTTGTCAGCTTACATGACGTTGGTCTAGCTGACGAATTGCAAAAAGTACTAAACGGAGAATATCAGCCAATACTTGCTGGCAAACAATCAGACGTGAAAGTAGAAGTGCTGAAAGTTGTACTAGAGGGTATGGGTGCATTATTTGGGCATCCACTACCGAAAAAATTAACCATTTTAGACTTTGGCAATGGAACAACCCTGTATTCTCGTTACAACCGGGGTCAGCGAGAAGTTCACACTGCTTACCCCATCGGTGTAGAAGTTCTCATCGATGATATCTCCCAAAAAATGAAACATTTGAATGGAGGAAAAATTGGGGATGCTTCCAAAATCCGATTTTGTTTGGAAATGGGGCATACCAGGTACAGCCGTGACATCGATATCAAAGATGTTTACAGCGCTTGTTTGAAAGATTGGTATGAAAAATACTTGAAGAAAGTGGTGAATCTGACACTGGATGCCAAGCATCAGGGGGATGAAATCTGGGCGATTGGTGGAGGTTGCCTGTTACCCGGATTTAAAAAGCTGTTGGAGAAAAACGGCTTCAAAATCCTGGACAATCCGGTAGAAGCCAATGTCTCTGGGCTTTTAGAGATGGCAAAGACCATTTCTGCCAAGAATCCAACTACTACATCTCTTAAGTAAAGTTATAACAATGGCAGATAAAAAAGACTTAGCACCGGAAAAAGTTCGCCTTAAAGATAATTACCGAGAGCGCATATTTGCAGAATCGCAAAAACTAGATAAAAGCTACCTGGACACGCTTTACTTTATAGTTGATTGCTATTTTGTTTTCATCAAGGCTGGATTACCTGCACTCCTGAATTTAAGTATCCGTGAGTGGATTTGTTCAAGTTGCCAAACAACTCACTCACGACAGAGATGACAATGCTTCACGGAACTTTTTTTTGAGGAAAGTATGCACTCTTACTTTACTAAAGAGAATTTCGAGTTTGGCATAAGAGCCGCTATCGTCCCGAAGCGCGATATATCATCGAAGCAATTTGGGTGTGACTGAACAGCAAAAAGAAAATGCCAATAAATCTACACCATTGATGCTTCTAGTAATGACTGACCGAGATAACCTCCTACAGCTTTGACACCAGGTAAAGCGAAGAAATATCCACCACCAATGGGGCGAATATACTCCTCTAAAGGTTCCCCAATCAAGCGATTTTGCACCGTTACAAAGCCCTTTTCTAGGTCAGCCTGAAAACAGACAAACAACAAACCCATATCTAAATGTCCGGCTTTGTCAAACCCGCGTGAATAGTTGAAACCACGCCGCAGAATCAAACCTAACTCTGATTTGCGTGGATTAGCAAGGCGGATATGAGCATCTAAAGGGATTTGTAGACCTTTGGGATCTTGAGCATAATTGGGAATATCTTTCTCGTGGTTCATCCCCAAGGGTGCGCCAGAATCCTTACTGCGTCCAATAATTGTCTGTTGCTCCTGTAGTGGTGTACGATCCCAGCGTTCGACTAAGTTACGGATTACCCGCACAACTTGATAGCTTCCCCCTACTGTCCAAGCTGGTTCGCCGTTGTTTGGCTTTACCCAAACAATCCGGTTCATCAATTTATCATCGCTAGCATCTAGATTTGCTGTGCCATCTTTGAAACCAAGCAGGTTACGCACTGTGGTTTTGCCAAGCTTTTTATGAGTATTAGGTGGTAGAAATCCCTCTATTTGCCAACGCAGAGTTATCAAATCAGGCAGATTCTTAATAATATCCCGCAAAGCGTGGATGTTCGCTTCTTCTGTGTTGGCACAAAATTGTAGCAGTATATCCCCATGACACAAATTCGGGTCAAGTTGGTCATTGGGAAAACCTGGCATGGTGTTTAACCGCTTGGGTTTTAATTTCCCAAGTCCAAAACGGTTATCGAAGAGTGAGTCACCCACTGCTAGGGTGATGGTAAGGTTATCGGGAACCACTACAGAACCAAGAATTCCCGAATCACTGGGTGGAAATTTGGGGTCGCGTAGCTTGGGTGTTCCCCCTGCCATGAGAAACTGAATGCGATCGCTCAAGGTTTGAAACAAGCGCACCAAATCCGGTTTGGTTTTAGCTGTTGTGTCAAATGCCACCATCAGAGCAGAAGCCGGGACAGGGGTGATAATACCTGCTTGGTGAATACCAAAAAATGGCACAGTCTCTTCAGATGGGTCTTCAGCAGTTTCCGAAAGAGTGCGATAACCCAAACTGGTCAAAGCTGCTACTCCACCTGCTGCTGCCATACCAATCAGCAAGTCACGACGGCTGATGCGGGGAGTAATACGTAAACTTGGTTGCTCCGAACTTGACATAGTTTACTTTTCTAGGAATAAAATTAGTTAACGCCCAAAGTACCGCGCAGTTGAGACAAATCTTCAGAAAGAGCAGCGATCGCTGTTTTCATATCTTTCTTGTCTGTTTCACTTACCTTGTCGTAGGTAGCAAAACCACCATCGGGGGTTTTGTATTTTGCAAGTCCTTGATTAACTTTGGTAAAGTTAGCATCCACACGCGCTAGTAAATCTGGGTTGGCTTTTTGGATGACAGGGCGCAATAACTCCACAATCTTTTGGGAACCCTCTACATTAGCGCTGAAGTCCCATAGGTCAGTATGGCTATAACGGTCTTCTTCTCCAGAAATTTTGGTAGCAGCCACTTCTTCAATCAAGCCAGCAGCACCGCCAACCATATTTTTTGGTTCAATGGTCAAGGTAGCAATGCGCTTTTGCAGTTCCAGTCCATCTTTCTGTAGCTTTTCAGCAAAGGGTTTCATGCCTTTTGTAGTTTTGTCCTGGAATAAAGCTTTCTCTATGCGATGGTATCCAGTGAATTGCGGGTCAGCCTCTTTTTTAGCAAAGTCATCAGCACGGGAATCCATCGTTTTATCGAGGTCGGAGAATAATTCAGCTATCGGTTCTGCACGTTCCCAGTGAACATGGGTAGAGGCATAGAGTTTCTGAGCTTTAAGAAGGTCGCCAGCAATCACGGCATCTGTGAAGGTCTTGTTATCTGCCATCAGTTGGTCAGTTTCTTTAGTGACGTAGACTTTATATTCTGCGATCGCACCTACTAATTTACCCTGATCTACATTCCCTTTGGCTTGAGAATCTGCAACTCCTGCTTTCACTGTGAGCGTTCCTTTGGGATTGCTGCGTAAACCGCAAGCCATCTGATACTCACCCGGTTCTAGATTGGTTTTGAGTTTTTGAACGAAGCCAGGAGCAATATTTTCCCGTTCTTCTATGACTTTCACCCCAGACAAAATTTCCCACTCCAAAGGTTGGCTGCTTTTATTGGTAATTACAAAGCTGTTTTGTCCAGATGTCAGTGTCAGCTGATTAGGTTCACAACCTTTATCAGTCACAGTCAAGGCAATTTCGGCAGGATTGCTGCTAGAAGTATCACTGGCTACTTTCGCTTCTGGAGGATTACTCCCCAAAGTATCACTTGATTTGTTGGATTCACAGGCAGCTATTGTCAAGGCAATTAGACAGATAATTGTTGAGTGCTTTAAAAGATTTTTCATTGTTGTATTTTCCTAAAAGTTATTGAAGTAGCTAGGAATGCCTTGCTGTACTTTTCTGTCCAGCGTTATCCCCCAAGAAGAACAGCAACATGGTAGGAATTAGATAGCCAAAATAGGCGATCGCCTCGCTCACAGTAGGGGCATCGTTATATCCAAAAAATCCCGCCAAAAGTGAACCTAAAAACCCGTTATTGGGAATTACCCCGCTAGCATCAAATACCACTGTTTGCAGTAAATTCCACACTCCGGCTTCATGGAAAGCTCTCACCCCACTTGCTAAGAGTCCAGCAGCAACCAGGATAATGAAAGCTCCTGTCCATTTAAAAAATCGCCTCAGATTGATGCGGATACCACCTTGGTAAATGCCTATACCGACGGCTACTGCTGCTGCATATCCAAATAATGCTCCCATTGGGGCTTGAAGTCCCAAATGTTGCTGGAATGTTGCCAGTAGAAACACTACTGTTTCCAAACCTTCCCGCAGCACAGCGAAGAATGCCATCCCCACTAGTGCTATACCCCATTTATCGCCCGACTGAATAGCCGTTTCAATTTGGGACTGTAACTCGCCTTTAATAGAACGAGCAGCACGGCGCATCCAAAAAACCATCCAGGTTAGAACCCCAACTGCGACGATGGAAATTACTGCTGCAAATAATTCTTGTTCTTGTTGTGGAAAATCCTGGCTAGTTATTTGCAAAATAATTGCAGCAAGTAGACAAAAAAAAGTCGCCAGTGCGATACCAATCCAGACTGACTTCATCAACTGGGTACGCCCAGTTTGCTTGAGATAACTGGCAATGATGCCCACGACAAGCGCAGCTTCAACGCCCTCTCGGAACATGATCAAGAAGGGAAAAAGCATGGATAACCTTATTAATTATAATTACTATCAAATCATGATGAGAATAATAACTTACTTGAGAACATTTGTATATAATTGGGAGTCAAAAAATCTCTAAAATCCTGGAAGCATAAATTTTTTGTTGAATTTACGGTCTGTCAAATATTGCAGACTGTAAATTAATTTCACCATGTAGCCGAATATGTTCAACTAACCGCTTGGTTTCACCTCCTGCTAATTCTAGTTCCCTGAGATTACCCACCAACACAAACAATTCCTTTGCCCTACTAACGGCAGTATTGAGTAAATTAGGTTTGCGGTTGAGGAACCAAAAACTATACTCTTGGTGACACTGGTAAGCAGAAAAGATAATAGCTGCTTTCTCCCCACCTTGAAAATTATGAACTGTGCCAATATCATCCCAAGAAAAGTTTCGCCAACGGTTAGAGAGTCGATACTTGAGCGCGTTAGCTTGCTGTGAAAACGGCGACATCACCCCAATTGTCTTACAGTTGTCATCCGAGCCAATAGAATAGCCATGCTTCAGCAAGGACGCGATCGCAGTTTCTACAGCATCGATTTCTTCGGGATTGATGTGATTTAAATGGCTTCCCTCAACGTGGTAAGCCAGCCTGACTTTTCACGGGAAGTCCTCAAGCCCTCAAAAAGCGTAGCTTTTTCCACAGGCTGATTCTCAATAACTTTGATTTAATGAGAATAGCTAACGGAAAAATCAGGGCTTGGGAAAGCATCAAAATGACCTTTTTCACATACCGTAAAAAGTCAGGTAAGCCAGCAGATGCTTAACTGTTGCACTCTGGTCATAATCTGAAAGGATTTGCAGACCACCGGGATAGTTGGGGCTGCAAAACTGAATAATGGGTGGGGTGCAACGGTAATGATTAGAGAGAATAATGCCGTTGCCCAAGTCGGATTCTGTGCCACTAGCACCAGCAGCGCGATGATAAGCAGTGGCAGTTATGCTTTTACCCAAAAAATGGCCAGATTTTGAATCATAAACTGACAGAAAGTTAACGTAATTTCAAGACTTTCAAACAATCAACATCTCATGTTGTGAATCAAATAATGACTGCAAGTTTAATTTATGAATCATAATACGACCAAAAGTAGGGTTTACTGCATTTTCAAAAAAACGAGTATCCTCATACTCCAATTTCATCCAATATATTCAACTTTCGGCATAAGTTATGCTTCAAACAGTCAATAAATAGTTCAAAAACGCCAAAAACACTTTTAGCTCCTCATCAATGATTAGCGATCGCACTCATAGCACACATCTTTAACGGTCAAAAATGGCGATCGCTCTGTGTGCAATTTTTTGAGCTAGATTACTTGCTGTAGCTAAATTTCAGGTTTTTTAAACTCGAATCATAGGTTTGAAGTATATCTTGGTTCTTGGCAACTTTTGGTGATCTCGGTTGGGGGAAGGCAGAGGGCAGAGGGCAGAAGGCAGAAGGAAGGAGGAAGAAAAAATTCCCACAATTGAAGCTTTGCTTGGATTTTAGAACATCTGCATCACCAGAAAGCCGTAAGCGATCGCCAGTTTTGGTCACAAGTCCCACGCTCGGATAACAAAACGTCTTAAAACCTTCTGCCGTCTGCCGTCTGCCTTCTGCCTTAAAGTGCGTGACTTTCAATGATCACCAAAATCTGACAAGAACCTATATCTTGACCACCTACGTCGTGAACTATATCCTGTCCTTTTTGTCCAAGTTTTGGGTAAAACCACAGCAGTGTATTTGGCAGTGGGGGCATAGCGATAGTAGTCTTCATTCCCCATGCCCCTAGAAAGAAAAGCAGTTTTCAGATATTGTTTGATGGTATCGTCGCTCATGTTAACGATTGGCTCAATTTGTTGGGGGTCGCCAGCCACTACTGCCCGTTGCGATCGCACCAGCAAAGGAAATAATTGATGTATATCGCATTTTCGTATTTTTCGATTTGAAACTGAATTAGTCCTATAGTATTGTGAACTTCAGCAAAATTAGGATTAAGTAGTAATGCTTCTCTAAAGCACTCAATAACTGCATCTAAATTGCCTGACTTTATATATGCCAAACCTTGATTATAAGAAACCTATGCTTGCTCTAAATTAGCTGTTTCCATAGTGCTTTCCTCCATTTCTATTGCTTAAAAAGGCTATTCTAGAGACCTCTTGCAAAAGTGCTTTTTGCAAGAGGGGGAAAAGGGTAAAGGTTAAAGGGAAAGGGGAAAATACAGAACCTTTCCCCTTTCCCCTTTCCCCCTTTCCCTTTTCCCGACTTATGCAAGAAGTCTTAGAGGTTGTTTGAAAAGTGTCAGTTTGAGCCTTAAATGCAACTCAGAAAACCGATCGCAAGTCATAAAACCCTCATTCTCTCGTTTCAACTTCTCGATAGCCAGGGTAGTCAAACATACGTTGAATGACTTTTCAAACATCCTCTTAGGATAAATCTATCTTTGTAAGTCTATTTGTTGTGTTTGAGATTTAGCTAGTATTTTATCAATTTGAGTATTAGCATCTTCAAAAGTTTGCAATATCTGTGGAGTTACTTTATTAGTCTGCACCTTGCCAGATTGCAATTTTAAAATTACCTCCCCATTTTTCTGCAAAATAGTTAAATCTCTCTGCTGGGTATTGAAAGCCAAGTCATAAATCTTCCCTTGAACTTTAGTACCATTTTCATCAGACTTACCCCAAACCATGCCAATCCTTTGAGCAATTTGAGTCAGCCGACTGATGGCTTCAAGCTCAAATGTATCTTGATTCATTACTGTCAACGCTTGGGCTGATAATTGCTCACCAGCTTTAAACCCATTTGCAACTTCTACAATGCGTTTTTTGTAATTTTCCGACTTCCCCAACTTATCTGCGGCATTGTACCAATTTCTCAAATCATCAATAGTAACTGATTGAGTTTGGACTGTTTGATTAGGTGCGGCTCTGTTTTGTGGTTCAGGAAACGGGACTATAAAACCCTCCACATAATCCCCCAAGGGTTCAAGATGTAGTCCCCAGACCTGCCCTTTGCCCTTGAACAGTTCTGGTAATGCTTTGGGTGAGTGCTTTTCCATGTCAGCCCACTGCTGTTGATAAACGGGGTCAGCAATCATATCAGGTGTGATTTGATACTGCTTACCCACTCGAAAGGCGACTTGCTTATCAATGCCTGTCGCCAGAGCAATATCCCCTTCCTTAAACCCATACTGTTTGTATGGTTGATAAGCTCTGGTGGTATGAGTTCGACCATATCCTCTCATCGCATCAATGCAACTATTTACAGGTAGTGGGTTCGGCTCACCATGCATCATTAAAGGGTAGTTCATCGGAATCGGTTTGCCTTTGATGACAGGAGAGGCGACGGCGAGATTTTGAACCTCTTGGTTCGGGTGGTATTGAGCGCTTTGTTGAGGCGGGGATTGTGCTGATTGTTCTGGTGGTTTCAAAAACTGCGGTCGTGTGGCGAGAGAATTAACTCTTTGTTGATAGTCACTATCCGATTCAATAATTGACCCAAATTTCTTGGTCATGTTCTCCAAAGTTTTGGGGGGAATTGAACTGCTGACTAAGTGAAATACTGCTAGACCTTTTTTAGTTTCCCTGATAACATCTTCTATTGGTACTTGCTGCCATTCAACTTTTTGAGCAGTTAACCATTTAGTCACAGTCTCAGCTTTCTGGTTGTCAACAGCCAAGCCCATGACTCCAAGTTTTTTGTTTGATTCTGTCGAAAATAAGAAAGTAGGGCGCTCTTTAATCTGATGTAGAATATTCGCACTACTCTCAATCATCTCTTGTTGTTCAGAATTAACCGATTGAGTTCCAAAAGCCTGAAATTCCTTCGTCCACTTCTGGGGATATTCAACGGTATTAGGGTCAATTTGAGCGCAAATAACAGAAAAATTACTTTCAATGATAGCGTCGGCGGATGTAAGTTTTCCGGTTTTGAGCAATCCAAGTTGTCTGAGCGCGTCTTTATCTTTTTTGAAGTGCAATACTCCCAGAGGTTCACCATTCAAAAACACAGCATCTCTAGTTTTAGAAGCTGAGATTTCAATAGTCAGTTTTCGATAATCTTGATCATTGAATGTCTGACCAGAAAAATCATAAAAGTTAATTTTATTAATTTTGAGGAGATTTCCATTGGGAGATTCACCCAGGACAAAAGCTTGATCTCCAGTTTCAGAGATTGACGTGAGCTTTAATTTTAGAGGATTACCACTTTTCAGGTAATCAATTTGTTTTAACTGTTGGGTAGAATCACTGTCTAACTCACCCAGAGTTTTGCCATCAAGTTTGATTTTTACTGTTTTATCAGTCACCGGTACAGTGCCAAATTCTAAGTTTACGGATTCGGCGTTAAAAACAAGTCCTGCATAAGAGAAGTTCTTGAGTTCACGGATAGTAATTTCAACCGGCTCGTTTCCTGGTAGTCCAATAGTTGCTGATGCTGTGGCAGGTTCTACCCCAACCATACAAGAGAGCGCTTTCGTACCAATGGGAAGCTGTGCAGTTCTGGTTTCAAGCATGGCGAATTCCTTATATTCGCCGTCACTATCGCAGACAAACATTAGCCTGGAAACATGGCGTTCATGTCCGACTGGGTGGTGAGAAGCTCTGATTTCTATAGGATGTTTTTCGGTTGGATTCCATTCTCGACCCAAAAAATGATTCGCTTCATTATTCAGTGTGACTAACTTCGGTTCGGTAAATTGCAATTTATCTAAGCGAGAGATAATCTCATTAGGGAAAGCAGCGAAGGCAAAATTAGAAACTTTTTTAGCGTAGACGCGGAGCGGCTTGTCGCTAGACATCGCTTGGGGGTTTGCGTTTTCTTTTCTTGCAACTTCAAGTTCATCCTGGCGGGATGCACAGATGTTCCAAGCGGCGGCGGATAGAGCAAGTTTTTCTGACTCTGGGATAGAAGCGTAAAATGCGAGAGCCGCCTCTTGTGCCTTGTCGAAAAGTAATTTAGTTTGGCTTCTAGTAAGTTCTGGTTTTAGTTCTAGGAGTTTAGCTCCCTGCATGGTCATCCCCGCCTTGAGGTTGTGGTCAGTCACAGATTGTTGGCTAACTGTCCCCAGGTTGCGGTAGGCGGGTTTCTTATCCTCCCCAATCTCACCATTGATTTGTGCAACTGCTAATAATTTATGAGGGCGTTCTTTAGTTCGCCATTTCTCTGGTATTTCGTCTAGGCGAATGTTCAACGTTTGGGCTTTCCAAATCAGAGGATGTTCGTAATGGGTGAGATTGGTAATTTCGAGTTGGCAAGACTGTGGAGTTTGGATGATTGCTGATGGCCCTTTCTCGGTTTCCCGCCGTCGCTCCATACGTACCGCAGCGTTGAACTTCAGATCAAACTCGTACTTGGCGGCGATCGCTGCAAATCTTTGTTGTGGTGTAAATTCTACTCTTTTGAACAAGTCTTTAAACTGGACGATGGGGCGCGATTCTAACTGTGATTCTTGGAAATATTTATTAGTTTGGCTAATTAATAATTCTACTGGTGAGTAACCCTTTGGTGTTATCCCCGTGCTTAAATAAACTGACGAAGATTTCTTATCTTTAATATAATTAACATCACGATATAAGTAGCGGCTGTTCTCCCGGATTTTATCCATCTCAGGTTTTTTAGCGCTTTTGAATAGATCAACTGCTATTTGGTTTTGATAACACCCCTCACCAATCATTTCTCGGTACATCAGCCGATTAGCATCCATCGCCTGCTGAATAATATCTGGCGTTCTGTTAGGATTCTCTGCTAGAGCTACAACAGATTGCATGAAAGGCTTGTACTCTGCTCTAATTGGTTTGGGCTTCTCGCCATGTTCCTGTTCAAATAAACTTTGATAGCGCTTAGATACTTGGTCTAAATAAGTTGATTGCTGTTCTAAGGTACCATAAGTTTTAAGTACCTCGATTTCCGATTCTAATGCTTCTAGCGCAGTAACTTGATTGTTGATTATGCCCACGCTGATGCTATCGCTCATGTGAATAGCGATTTTTTCAAAAGGGGGCTGACTTCCATCGGTGGGATCATAAAATGACTGTTTTTTGAGCTTAACCGTGGGCGAATAGGCGTTTTGAGGAAGGTTTCTTCGCTCTGCCTCTGCCGTTAAATTGGGATATAAGCTGGCTTTTGCCACACCAATGCAATCACCATCGTAGTCTCGTGCTTGGCGTTCTGATTCGGTTTCTGCTGGATCTATAAAATCAACATCAACCAAGAGTGCTTCTAGCTCTGTGATTCTTTGCTGTATGCGCTTGTGGTCTTCGTCATTGACTACAATTATGCCTTGCAAAGATTTACCATCTGGAGCAACACGGTCTTCAACGTGTTTATTAGTAGAGACACACAAACCATTAGAGTTGAGGAAAGGGGAGCGAAAGTTAAGAACCTTTTCCTCTTGCTTCAGCCAAGGGACACAAATTTCACCATTTTTGAGTTCCTTGGAGGGAATAATCATTCCTCGGTCAAAAGTAAGCGTTTTCCCAATAGCAATATCTCGCCACTCACTTTGTACAAACCGACTTAATTCCTGTTTAACTTTCTCAGTTTCTAAAAGCTGCTGATGCCCAAGTAAATCAGCTTTAATGAGTTGGTACATGAACAAGTCATCTTTGGCGGGGTCATCATCTAACTCCTGATCTGCATCTAAGTCATCATTTGTCCCTAAGTTTTTAATATCTGTTTCAAGATTTGTGACTTCGCCTGTTTTTAACTTCTTTTGGCTCAATGATTCTTTACGTTTTTCATATCTTTCACAATAGTAAGCACCAACAATTCTTGGGTCATCTTGAATAGAGGCTAATCTTTGAGCTTGTACCTCTAGTTCCTCAATAAAATCTTTAAGCCCGTGAGGGAAAGATGCCAGCAGTTGGGAGATAGACATCTGACCTTGTTGAGATTGCCCTTTTTCAGCTAACCAAATATTTTGCTGATATAATCCTGGTTGAATTTGAGGTTTAGTAGGGCCTTTGGGTCTATCCTTGTCTGTTCCCTTAAAACTGCTCACAGGAAGAATTATATCGATTTTTGGTTCATTTTTAGTATCTGCATATTTTATTCTATCTAGTCTGTATGGTCGGAGTGTTCCTTTGCCAAAGCGATATTTAGTCGTATCTTCTCCAACTCCATCTACCCAACCAAATCGATGCTGAATTACACGATAGCTTTTATCTGCTTGGGATTCTCTTAAGGTTACTTTGTCATAAAGTTGTGTTGAAATCTGCCCATAACAGTCACCAACTAATTTATATGCCAAATCATTCGATAATATCCCTCCATTTTCACCAGCCTTTTCAGTAGAATCATCTACTACCAGAATGTTTAGCTTTTCGTGAATTGCATTTTTACAAGGCCCAAGGAAGATTGAACCATAAGCCCCACGGTCTTTACTATCTGGACAAATTTTTTGAATTGTTTCTAAACATTCTTTATCTCCATAAAGTAAACGAGTCTTAGAAGACAGTAATAAAATCTGTCCATCTGGATGATTCTTTAATTCTTCATCGCTGCTGTATTCATCTGAGTGTCCAAATGAGAATTCTTTACCAGGAAAGTAAAATTCATTGTATCGATAGCGCCGGCGGCAAGCGAGTCATCGAGCGTCGGCGCGTAGCGCGACTTGCATTGCGTCCAAGATCAATTCCACGTTTTTAAATGTGGGTTCCTCCTGCCTCCTATCTCCTGCCTCCTGAATTTGAGAATTAATCAAATACTTTCTTCTGGGTGTTAGAGATGGCGCACAGCCTACTTGGAGTCAGCGAACTTTCAGCTATAAGTATTTTTACTTGCTAACCTTTGAGAAATTGGGCTAGTAGAATTAACATCATTAATAAAACAATTAATCTCGACATAGAAAATAGATTTTCTGTCAAATCAATTTTAAAAGTTTTTCCATAGCTATCGAAAATCCCCTGAATCAGCAAACGTACCTTTAATAAATCAGCATTTAAAAACGATGACTTTTTTACTTTACCAATCCCTGGAAATTTGCACTTGTTAAACACACTTGCCCCATAACATCTACAGCCGAGGGATTGTTTTTCTGATAACACTTTCCGTTGCTGCTCAGTTTTCTGCCAGCACGAGTCTTTGGCCACATCTGCGCCAAGTCCACTCAGGGATACTAGAGATTCAAAGGGATATTTAGTCAACATCATCTGGTTAAATGTTTTGCCCACAGAGTTGAATTCGTTCGCTGGGAGAATGCCACCTCCAAACACGACTTGAGGAACCAACACAAGAATTGTTAGCAGAGGTGCAACACTTTGACTTGGTGCAATCGCAGAAACTAACAGTCCCAAAATCATACTCCCAAAAGAAGCGAGGAAGAGGCTGAGGTACATGAGAGTCAAAGTACTGTTATCAACATTTAATTTCACCGCCGAGTTCATGCAAACTAAAAGTATTGCTGATTGATAAAGTGCTAGCAATAATGCTAATTGAAACTTGGATGCTACATAAGGAACTATCCCTAGTCCGGCACTGCGCTCACGGCGATAAATGGCAGTTTCCTTCGCAATCTCCGACATCGTAGCTAGCGCTCCAGACATTACAGCCATGATGACTGTGACAAACAGCATTGTTATTGCCTGTCCTGCATTGCCAATCTTAGTGTTAAATAAGTCAGGCTTCCACAGTGCAAAATTCAATGAACCTAAAATCGGCGCTCCTAGAAGCATTAACGCTAAACTGATTTTGTTCTTGAGCAGAATAGCCAAGTTACGGCGGCATAGCACCCCCCATTGTTGGAGAAAATCCGGCTTAACTAGTACGGGCTTAATTGAGTTTTGGGGAATGGTCTTTTGGCGTTCACTGACAAACTTTTTGTAGAAAGCGTAAGACTTAAATCCCTGCTCCCATTCTGATGGTGACAACTGGTGTTCAACTCTGGCATAAATTGAATCAAAATCTTTGACTTTGAAATAGCTAAAGGCTAACTTCGGAGGGCCAACATAAGCAAGTCTGCCCCCCTTAGCCAGAAAAACTACCATGTCAGCGATCGCCACATTTTTGGTAGCATGAGTAATCAATATTACTAGACTTCCAGCATCTGCTAAACTCCGCAGAAGGTGCATGATTTGTAATTCTGTGCCAGGGTCAAGTCCTGAAGTTGCCTCATCCAGAAAAAATATGCTGGGATTGCTGATTAGTTCTACCCCAATACTTACACGTTTGCGCTGCCCACCACTAAGTCGCCCAATAGAGACATTCTTGCGCCCAGTAAGTTGCAGTTGTTCAAGTACTTCTTGTATGCGTTGCTGCCTTTTTGATGGCGATGCTGAAGGCAGACGGAGATGAGCAGCATAGTTAAGTGCTTCCCCCACAGTCAGTTCTGAATGAACAATATCGTCCTGTGGCACATAGCCAATTTTATTTTTGAAAGCGTTGAAATTCTTGTAGAGGTCGCAGCCGTTAACAAATACTTTACCTCTAGCGCGGCGTTGTCCGTTGAGTGCGTCCATGAGAGTGGACTTCCCGCCACCGCTTACCCCAGCAATAACGACAAACTCTTGCGGAAAGAAAGATACAGAAATATCGTTGAGCAGAGTTGTACCTAATATTGGGCTGCTAGATTTTTTTAAATTGATTGCATCTAATCTCATGCGTTCAATTGAGAGAGTTTGACGTTGCCTTGCCTGAAATATTGGAATTTTGCCTGGTGCAGGGGAGCTAATTTTGATTTCTACGATCACCGAACCAAGCTCTATAAGATTTCCGTCTGCTAAAGCTCGGAATCGATATGCTTCTAGCCGAATCCCTGCGACCCGTGTGCCATTGGTACTACCCTCATCTAGCAAATAATACTGACCTTCTTTAAACGCAATCTTAGCGTGTCCTTTATCTACGCTGTTATCAGGAATTACCAAGTCATTGTATTTATCGCTACCAATACTGAAAGGAGTTTTTTCAACAGTGCATTGCTGAATCGGAATCGTATGAATAGTCAGATGTAGAGTCTGCATTTGTGCATTGTCAAGAAAATAGTTTCTATTTTTGTCGCACTCCAGCAGATAATACAACAGTTAGCAAGAAGATAAAAGTAACTGGCTAAAAATACAAAAGTTTTTTTTAAAGTCAACAAGAAATTTTTGATAGCAATGGATTCATTCATTACCGTAATCATGCTTGAAAATGGAATCCTTGCCACCAAATATTTGCTGACTATGAATTATTACTCCAATGTGCTAAAAAATATGTAATTAGTACATTTAAAGTCAATCCTCAAGTTTTAGTTAATTATATTCAGTCGTCTGAAGGGACTATTGGTACTTCAACTTATAGCCAGTGGGCAGAAGAACTCAAACAAATAATCAAATCAGCTTCTTTTTACTCACTTGAATCATATCAAGTTGAGCGTCTACAGGAACTTACTAGAATGTATAACAATATAACTAATAACCGCGCACCAGCATTTGTATAGTGTGCAAATTTGAAAGCGATCGCCTGGGAGCAAGCCGCAGAGAATCTACGTATAGGCAATCACTTTCAAATTAGGGCTTTAAACACCAGGGTGCATGGTCAAAAACCCGTTTTTCTCCCAAACTTCTTTGGGTGGGGTGGAATTTTTTACAGGTGGGGATTGATGATAGTCTGGAACCAAATCAGTTTTACGTTGGTAGCCAAAATTGTAGTCTAACATCTTGATGTAGGTAATGTGTGCAGTCCAGACATCAGTAACTCGGCTACCTAGAGAGAGGGTATCGAGATACTTAGGCATCTCGACGTTGCCATTCCAAACAATAGGTATGCCCTCTTTTTCAAAATGTTGAGTTAATTCCTTATGCACAAACTCAGCAGTCCCGCCGCAAATGATAACTTCATCCAATACGGCAATATTTCTAATCCAGCGAATTAAAGCTCGACAGTAATCACCACGGACATCTAGTAAAACTGAGTTAAACAACTTTAAATCAGACTCAACTCCAGCAGATGTGGCTTTGCGTGATAACGACTGTAGTGCATTCTGGTTGCCCAAGCTTGCTGACACTAAAGCTTTTGGTATACGTAAATCATCTTTTGCTAGCCCAACAGCAGTACGCTCCACAAATTGCTGCACTAACCAATTCATCCCCAACTCTGTAGATTCAGCTTTTGCTTGATTACCTTTAGCCGAAACAAAAAAACTAGCATTCCGGTAGCCCAACATCAACAAACCAATACTTTTTTGCCCAAATAATGCCCCCAAAGTGCGACTACGGTAAGCCATAATCCCGCTCCCCTCTGAAGCTACGTAAAAATTATGTAGCTTAAGCTTTAACTTGCCTGTTGGTGTGACAATTCCTTTTCTCAAGGCTGCTGACAGCTTCTTACCCAAATCCTTGCCGTCCGACATTTCTCCTGGCGGTAGCAATAATTGCACGGAAGCGTCAACACCATTACTCAAGCCCAATTGAAAACAAATTTTCCATAATAATCCTGCTATTTTTGGTAAAGCATAGTGATATTTCAGATCCCTGAGTCCTGGTGTGCCAGCAAAAGTATTTTTAGCTAGAGCGCCCAAGACATAATACTCATCACCTATTCCTACCCAAGTACAGTTTCCTGACAAATGAGTAATTGAGTTTTTTCCGACATCTGCAATTTCTGGCTCCATTGCTATTACCATCGGCACACCCGAAGGATATATCTGAACAATTACCTTGCTCTGGCTCCCACCTAAATCAATGGACACAGCTACCCTTGTGTAAACAGGTGCAATCCCTTTTTTCGACGTATTCATGAATTTTTCTCAACTATTACTCGACATTAAACAAGCTGTTAATCTGCTTTATTTCTTCTGGCAGAACTAGTTCTGCCAAATCATCAATGTCCTCATCCAAGGTTTGGTCATTCTCATCATTAATAGTGGACACCAGCCTTTGACCATCTGCACTATCGCCAACTTCAGCGTTGTTCGCAGTCACAGCAGTTTGGACATGAGATGACAGAAAAATTTCACGAATCAAAGCCGCTTGTGCTTCTAATTTTTTAATTGACCAAATTGCCCTCTGCCTGAGTTCTTCACCATCCACTCCATCAGCAGATATGGCAAAGGGCGACCAATATTCAAGGAGGGTCAACATTACTATTTCAGGTAGGTTCCCTAAATCGAAGGGTCTAGAGTGGAGATAATTAATTATCTGTCCATCAATAGTGCCTAACCTTCGCCTAATTGAAAAAAAGACTTGTTGGTTCTGTTCCATTTTTTTTTCATGCAAAAGTTTCTGTACATTTACAGCCGCGTTGCTTCACTTTTTTACTTGCAGAAAATCAAAATGCAGAATCACTTCATTAAAGTCTAACCGATTTTTCTGTTTTAAAAACTGATTTATAATCTCCTGTAAACCCATGTTGTTAGTAGGTTTTAAATCACAAAATTGTATACCAAACTACATTTTCTCCAGACTATGCCACAACTTAGCTTGGACTATCCCTAGACTATGCCACAACTTAGCGTAGGGAATCAGTTTTTTCAAGAAAGCAAGTCCCCTAGACTATGCCTGGACTATTCCTAGACTATGCATAGACTTAGCGCAGGGAATTACTGTTTTCTGTCAGCAACAATTCTTCGCTTAGATAATAAAATAACCGTACCCACTACGCTTATTTTGGGTTATTTTCATTTCAGCCATTTGTGCATGGCGTTTGGGGCGAAAAATAGAGAATTTTGGGTCGAAAATAATTTTAACAGGGTTTGTTTAAAATGGCTTATGCGATTGCGCGACTGAAAAAATTAAAGCGAAGTAACATAGCGGGGAGTGCATCTCATGTTAACCGGGAACGAGAAACGCCTAACGCTGACCCCAGCCTTGAAAATATTAGATTCATTGGCAGTAATAACCAAGAGGAACGACTGGAGGATTTGGTTTTAGCAAAGATTGGGGAGCATGAACAGAAACGAAAGATTCGCACAGATGGGGTGTACTGTGTAGAGTTGTTGTTGTCAGCATCAGCGAGTTATTTCCGTCCAGATTGTCCAAGATTGGCTGGGTATTATGAGCAGGAAAAATTAGACAACTGGTTAGAAGCGACTCACCAGTGGTTAGTAGATGAGTATGGAGAACGGATAGTTAGAGCAGAGTTGCACTTAGATGAAGCGACTCCCCACATTCACGCTTACTTTGTGCCTTTGGATGAACGAGGGCAACTGCGATGTAATCATTTCTTTAATGGGCGGGAGAAAATTTGCTCGTTTCAAGATTCGTACTATGACACAATGCGGCTAATTGGGTTAGAACGTGGGATCAAAGGAAGTAGGGCGCAACACCAAGACATCAAGGATTTTTACCGCATAGTTGAGTCGGGTCGGGATTTGGAGGTTGATGACCTCAATTCGGAAGAGTTAAAAGTCAAAGCCGCCGACCGGGACAGGGCGACACGCCGCAAAGAAGAGATAGAAGCCACAGCCAAAGCTCTAGCCCAAGAAAATGAACTGTTGCAAAAACGGATTCAGGAATTAGAGAAGCAAAACCAGTTATGGCAACAGCAGACAGAGCAACTGCGTGATTTGCCTTTGGACGATGTGGCTTGGGAGTTAGGGTTACACCATCAGCTTGGGAGATGGCGTGGTGAAAATCACATCATTAATATAGATGGGTCGAAATTCAGTGATCTCGATCCTGGTTCTCCATTGGGTGGGAATGGCGCAATTGATTTAGTCATGCACATTAACAAATGCGATCTACGTCAAGCGGTTGTCTGGTTACACGAGCGATTTGGTGAAGCAGGAGCTATTGGAGCGGCGATCGCAAAAACTAAAACAGTGGCTGCTGAGATTATTCAGTTAGAACCACGACCCCAATTCACGCTACCAGTTGAAGATAAAGCCAAGTGGTCTTCTGTCTCCAACTACCTGACCCAGAAACGGGGGATACCTGAAAATTTTGTGGAACTTCTGCATAAAAGGGGGTTAGTTTACGCTGATGACCAGCAAAACGCTGTGTTCGTCATGCGGAATCTATTAGAAGAACCCCAGGCAATAGGAGCATTCCTGCGGGGAACACGGGGCGAGAACAACACTTTCAAAGGTTACGAGAAAGGGACTAAGCGGCGTGAGGGCTGGTTTTACTTTCACTTAGGTGGGCAGCCAACAGATCCAGCAGAAAGGTTAGTGCTGTGTAAATCCCCCATTGATACCATCTCTTTTGCCATGCTGGAATATCAAGTCAAGGGCAACGTACCGCTCAAAAGAACGCTATACATGGCTATAGATCGCCCTAATACTTTGCCTGTTGAGCAATTGCAGCATATTTTTAATGTACAGGTAGCATTTGACTCTTCGGAACTTGGAAATGCAGATGCACGGGCTATTAAACAATTGCTGCCACAGGCTAAAAGAAATAAATGTTTTGCAAGAGATTGGAACCAAGAACTGGTCAATCTCTCGCAGAAATTACAACAACATAATTCACAACAACGGCATCAAAATCAGGAAATGGAGCTTTAAATAATTCGTAATTCGTAATTAGTAATTATATTTTGTGATTGTAAAGCGTCAGCATAAGCGTTGCAGTAGTGATAGCGCAGTGCCATTCACCCTGCCTCTTAAATTTAAAAAAAGTAAATTTACAAATATATAACAAAGAGAAATGAAAAATCAAGAGACGGAAGTACTGATTATTTCCGTACCTTTATCGATTCCTTTGTGATTGGCAGATATGGGATAGTGATATCGTTCTGAGCCAGAAAACGATGGTAGAAGTTTGGCAGTTTTGGGAATTTGAGCATTTCTCGAACAATATAGTACGAGTGATAGATGCTCCGAGTGGATTAGAGTTGTTTGCGGTTGATGTATTCCAAATAATTGCTCCTGCCTTGAACGATGGAAAAGTAATATTAATAGATGCAAAGACAAATCAGCGACAAGTGATGATTAATCAAAAAATAGTCGTCGTTAATACTTTGAATGCCTTGGGTATTCATTCATTGACAGGTATAGTAAAAGCTGATGTGGTCAGGCAATTTATGCAATGGGTAAGGAGCCAAATAGTACCAATTTTTAGAAAACAGACAAATTTTAATATAGACACTAACATTAAGCATATAACTTCAGGAATTATTTTTCCGAAGAGAGATTCTTTAATAAACTACCTGTATTCAAAAGGCCAGAAGATATGGGAATTGGAAATAGAAGTTATTGAATTATATTTAAAATTGATTTATAAGAAAATTCCTCTGGCTACTAATTGTCCGGGAACTAGTAATTATCAAGAATTATCCTTCAGGCAGCAATATTTAGAATTGGTAAAACTAGTTTTATCGGAAATTATAAATTACGAAGAACTGTATAGTAGCTTAGTAGCGTTAGCTCCGAATTTATTAATAGCTCAAGAATTAGATTTTTATATATATAAGTCTTTAAAGTTAAATAGCAATTATGAGCTAATGAAGATTATAGAGCAGGGTTTAATTCTCCAAACCTTCAAATCAATTACGGATAATTTGGCAGAGTTTAGCAAACAAAGATATTTAGAAATATTTTACTTTCAAATACTGGAATGTTTCTCAGGGGACTAATTTGGGGAGTATGGAGAATATAGATTCTTTCCCTCCCACACCTGCTAACGGCAAGGTTTCACGTTATCAAGCGTGCCATTCACCTACACCCCTAAACCTATAGTTTTTGACCACTAATAATTATGAGGAGAAAGAAAGTGACAGATAGTATCGAACTTATGAATAATGATTCAGAAGACAAGGCGAACGAACAATCAATTGAGCAACCAACCAAAAAGAGATTAGTGATAGTAACTGGAGATAAGGGTGGTGTAGGTAAGTCTACTTTTGCAAGGGGACTAGTGCAAACATATTTGGATAAAGGACAAAGATTTATCGGCTTTGATGCTGATAGCTCCAATTCTCAATTATTAAGATTTTATGGTCGGCATTGTCATATAGAACCACTTGATATTTTTAAAACAGGCAATATAGATCAGTTTTTTGATGAAATGAAAACAAAAGCGAATCCCAAGGTAGGAGGAGATGGTGAAATAATCCAGCCAGAATCTTTATTTTTACTAGAATTACCACCACAGTCCAGAAGAATATTGCGGAAATTTGTAGAAGAAATGACTTTTCTAGAAACAGCCGAAAAACATTACAATATCCGCGTGACTATGGTAGTAGTTATTAGCCGTGTTATCGATTCTATAAATCAACTAATAGATTTGCATAGCTTTTGTGGAAACCAAGTAGATTACATAGTAGTAAAGAACTTATTTTTTGGGGAGCCAGATGAATTTACGAGATACAAGAATTCTCCCGAAGTTCAAAAAATTAAAAAGCAACTAGAGTCACAAAAAAGCCCCTTCTCTGACATGACAATGCCAGAATTAATAGAACGGAGTTATGATTATCTGGATGAAAACAGCATGACTTTTAGGCAAGGGATGGAGCAAACAGATTTACCTTCGGTTAAAGGTAGAGTCACAAGTTGGTTAAGAACTTTCAAAGAAGAGATTGAAGCAGTAAAAGAGTCGTTAGGTTTAAATAATGTTGAACTCTCCTAAGCGAATGATTATGACTGTAGGGGACTCTCGTGTAGGGAAGTCTACAGTTACGAAACTATTAATTGATTGGTTTCAAGTTCAAGGAAGAAAAATTCAGGTCTACGATCATGACAATCGTGAGAGATTAAAAGCTTATGAAAATTTAGTGGCAATTGAAAGCTTAGACTTTTTTAATGGAGGTACGGATAAAATTTTAGATAATTTTATCAAAAATGAATTAGATATAATTATTGTTGATATGCCAGGGCAATATGTAGATAAGCTCTGTCAGTATATTGTGGGTTCGGATCTGTTCGATCTCTTAATTACATATCAATGGAAATTAACTTTTTTGCAACCAATTTCGCACAGAAGAGATTGTGTAGCTTACCTGAAAACTTTGGGAGAGTTTGCTACTGATAATGCTAACTATATAGTAGTAAAAAATCAGCATTTTGATACGAGATTTGGAGAGTATCAGCAATCAATGCAGGATAAGTTACAAAGAATGGGTGGGACTGAGATATTCTTGCCAGCGTTACATCGTGACCATTACGAAAGATTGGAGAGAACGGGAAAACCTTACTCACTAGCTTGTAGAGATAAGTCAATTTATGTGGTTTACCGGACTTACATTTACTACTGGATTAAAAACTTTTACGATTCGATTTTAAATAATGATAAAGCAATTGAATATTTAGGGTTAAAAAATGAGAACAGAACAAATTTTACAAGGATATTCGGAAGCAGAACAACAACGCATAGCTCAAATATCCCATGAATTAGGAATAGCCGAAAATGACCCGATGTTTAAGTTGATGGCAACATTAGGCAGAAACGAAGAAACAATGATTGACCTGCAAGCGCGGATGGAGGCAATGGTAGAAGCTTGGGCAGTAATGATTGACCAGAAATTAGAATCGACTAGCAAAGCGGCTGTGTCGATGCACTATACAGTAGTATCGAAAGCTGTACGTGATGAGATGAAACATCTAACACCATCAACCTTAAATAGCTCATTCAAAGGTTGGGGTTGGTGGAAACTTTGGTCTATATCAGGGATATGCACAGGAGTAATGGCGGTAGGAGCGCTTTTAGGTTCGCTGACAACTTGGAATGTTGTCTCAAATTTGGGTTCCACTCAGTCAGTTGTAGTGTCAGCCAATGAGATGAAGATTTTGCAGTGGGCAAAATCAAGCGAAGGAAAACAAATGTACCAGTTATTGTTGTCCAACCAATCAGCCGTAGCAGCCTGTCAACAAGAAAACCGATTACAAGGATATTGCTTGATTCAGCTTAAGAAAACCAAACCCAACAAATAATTCAACTAACTCTAGAGGTTTCTGTTTCTAAATAGCCAAGTTCTCTAGCCATAATGATCGCGTTAACACGACCCCTAACTCCTAACTTGGAAAAAAGATGGCTGGTGTGTCCCTTAACTGTACTGACTGTAATAAAGAGTTTTTCGGCGATCTCTTTATTAGAAAAACCACGGGCAATTAAGTTGAGAATTTGGGCTTCTGTAGCTGTAAGGGTTTCTCTGTATCTTTTACCCTTAATTTTTGTGTTGCCAGAAGCGAAGTTTCTAAAAAATCTTTTAGCAATCTCTGGGTCAATGAAAGAACTATTTTGATAAGTAGTATTGATAGCGTGTTTAATTAATTGCAGATCCATCTTCTTAAGAATGTAGGAATCAGCGCCATTCTGAAAGGCAGAGTTAACTACATCTTGACTGGAGTGATAAGTAAGAACAATGATTTTACTATCCGTCCTAGTCTTAATGTTATAGATCAGATCCAAACCGCTAATATCTGGTAAAGCAATATCGAGCAAAACAATATCAGGCTTTAGTTGTTCAACAAGCCTCATTCCTTTAGTTCCGTTATCAGCTTCTCCACACATTTCAAAGTCTTGCTCTTGATTAATAACTGATTTAATTCCGAGCCGAATTAGAGCTTCATTTTCAATAATTAATAATCGAATCATCTTGATTACTTCGATGACAGGAACATAAAACATTTATAGCATATTTACTTAATTAAATGTTTCCGGCGTTGCGATATTAAAAAAGATTACAATTTAGGAAAAATCAAAGTAAAGGCAAGAAAGTTTTCGGAGATGATGAAATCAGATTAAGTAGATTGTGTGAAACTAGAGAATTATCAGATGCGCTATTTATACGACCCGAAGCTCTGGGATAAAATTGAACTGATGATGGAATGGCTGATATTTATAGGTTTGATGACTGCGGCAACGCTCAGATTTAGTAGCAATATAATGGAAGCGAGCTTTTATATAATGTTGGGAACAATAATTGCCCCATTCTCAAGAATAGAGCGGCGGACAAAGCGTTATTCATTGATTGGTGGTTTTTTCTTGGGTAGATTGGCTGGTTATTTTAGCTAGTCAAAAATGGGTGGGGGAGTGTGTGAGGAGTGTGGGGAGTGTGGGGAGTGTGGGAGGATGGAATACAAGAGCGGTCGAGATTAAAGAAAATGGAAGAAAAAGGAAAAAAGTATTTTAGAACTCATGAGGACTTAGCCATTTATCAATTAGCATTTGAGACAGCGATGCAAATTTTTGAACATTCTAAAAGTCAAAATGATTACCCATCCTGATGATTGGCTACTCCCCACACCTCCCACACCTCCCAAAGGGGCTTAGTCACCAAGCTCAGTGCTGTTATCTTTATCAATATGATTAGACTGAGATGTGGGCTGTTGTGCTGTTTGCTGTTTATCAAAGGCAATGAGTCGATTAGTCTCTGTGTGTGAAAGGTTGTTTTGTGTAATTTTAAACTCATTAGAGTCATCTTTATAGGCTGTAAAAGCTGTTTTGGGATTACCAGTTTTTCTGTGAACACTGAGAAGTTGCATTCCTTCTTTAATAAACAGTTGCAATCTGTAGGCTATGCCTTCATAAATGCGTCCTTGTTCAGTATCCTTGCCCATTGTCATGACAGTTCTCATAACTGCTTTAATAAGAGATTTTTCGGCAATATCAATAACTGGTGAGACATTGTTTTCTCTAGATTTATTTATGTTGTCTTCCTCCTTGCTAAGAGCTTCTTGCTCCCTTTCATCTTTGCTGACCCTCTGACCTAAAGGTAATTTTTGCACTCCCGATTCAAATATCTGTTGGAGGAATGTATTCTTCTTCTGGGCAATTAAGTTTTCAACTCTTGCTGAATTATCTGGTTGAGATGTAACAGATGACTGTTGAGTTACAGCAAATTTCTCTAAATACTCTGTGTAATATTTCTGCTTGAGATTTTGTCTGTAGGTTTCAATATTTTGGAGATTTTGAGATAAGGTTGTTCTCAGTTCTGACTGGAGATTTTCTCGCTCAGATGCATCCAATGTGGTGGTTGATTGTAACGATGGTGGATGTTTATCCAGAAAGAGTGCTAGTCTGTAAGCCATCATGTTGTTAGAAATGCCACTGTCACAATTGATATTGCTGACTGTTTCTTGAAGTGAATTAGATGATTGGTTAGAATACATGGCTAATGTAGTTTACAGTTCATTTTCGGCAGAATTAGATTGAGCCTTATGATGTGATTTTTGACATTTTTGGGAATATACTTCAATTTTTGGGCTGTAGGTATAGGACTAGTATTTGATTTCTGAAAAAACTCCGTACATCTGGAGAGATAGAAAATCAAAGGTAGTGTTTCGGATAAACCACTCAAACATCCACTTTAGGGATTTCCAAAGAATAAATTATTCCAAGAAAAACAAGAAATATGTTTTCTC
>NZ_JAVRCK010000064.1:42616-50887 GCF_034530815.1 Nostoc sp. DedSLP03 | reverse complement strand
CTGACTCTATTACATCCCTACCTCACTTTAAAAGATGTTGGTAATGACAAGGCCTCCAGGCTGGGAATCCATTCTGGGAGGCTTCGCCTCCTCTTTCTTGACCAGAGGCAGCAGCCCTCTGGGAATACATTCCCAGCCTCCAAGCTGGTAACGAGGCTAAGGGGGAAAGGTTTTTTATCCCTTACCCTTTACCCTTTCCCCTTTCCCCAGTCCTCACAAGCGCATTTTTGGGTTGGCAGACTACTAGGCTAATGATTTGAATTTAGATAACTGCTCCTAAAGAGGTCAACGTGGCAGTTGTCGCCTCAGTTAAACCTTTAACTCCGAAAATATTCATTTGTTCATAGGGCTTACTTGCTCTCATGGTTTTTAAGCATTTGCCTGTTACGATATCCCAAAGTCTAATCGTTTCATCGTCACCGCCACTAACTAAGGTTTGGTTGTCTGGACTAAAAGCAACTGACCAAACCAAGCCTGTATGTCCGTGCAAAACTTTCAGACACTCGCCTGTAGAGACATCCCACAACTTGATTGTCAGATCGTGACTAGTGCTAGCCAGTATTCTGCCGTTAGGGCTAAAGGCGATCGATTGCAACCAGTTTGTGTCCGCTTGTAAAACTTTCAGGCACTCACCCGTGTCTGGATTCCACAGCCTGATTGTTCGATCTGGACTAGCACTTGCCAGGATATTACCATCGGGAGCGATCGCAATTGCCCAAATCCAACTAGTGTGTCCTGCCAATGTTCTGAGGCAGTTACCCGTGTGAATATCCCATAACTTGACCGTTTGATCCCAGGAGCCACTTGCCAATATCTCGCCTTGAGAGATGAAGGCAACTGACCAAACCGCAGCGTTATGTCCCTGTAAGGTTCTTAAGGTTCGACCCGAACGAACATCCCATAATTTTATAGTACAGTCTTCACTGCCACTTGCGATCGTCTGGCTGTCGGGACTAAAGGCAATCGATAAAACTGCGGCGCGATGTCCCTGTAAAGTTTTTAAGGTTTGACCTGAAGAAACATCCCATATTTTTAGTGTTTTATCTACACTACTGCTGACTAGGATATTTCCTTGATGATTAAAGATAACTGAATGAACCGAGTTGGAATGTCCTTTTAACACTTGGAGGCATTCGCCAGTTGCAACATCCCATAACCTCACAGTGCGATCGCGGCTGCTACTAGCAAAAATTTGACCAATGCTTGACAAACTAGCACTAACAGGACTAAAGGTGACAGAGAGTATTTGATTGGTATATCCTTGTAGGGTCTTGAGGCATTCACCTGTCTCGAAACTCCATAGCTTCACGGTTTGATCGTGGCCGCCGCTAGCCAGAAACTTACCTTGGGGGCTGAAGGCAACTGAAAAAACCCAACTGAAATGTCCTTGCAGCGTTTTGAAACATTCACCCGTATCGACATTCCATAACTTCACGGTATGATCGTGCCCACCACTAGCCAAAAGGTCGCCTTGTGGGCTGAAGGCCACAGAAAAAACTCGATTTGAATGCCCCAGAAGTGTTTTGAGACATTCAGCCGTTTGAGTCTTCCATAGCTTAATAGTTTGATCCTCGCTGCCAGTTGCTAGTATCTGACCATCTGGACTGAGGGTAATTGACCGGATTCCACTATTATGATGCTTTTCAAACGTTTGCATACACTTTCCAGTGTTGATATCCCACAATTTAACGGTGCGATCGTCACTACCACTCAACAGTTGAGTATTTCCCCTAAAGACAACAGAGAGTACCCAACTAAGATGTCCCTCAAGTGTTTTCAAGCATTCTCCAGTGCTGCTATTCCATAGCTTCACGGTGCAGTCATCGCTACCACTTGCTAATGTGCAATTATCTTGGCTAAATGCAACCGACCAAACCTCATTTGTATGCCCTTCTAAGGTGCGAAGGCACTGACCAGTACTAACATCCCATAGCTTTATTGTATAATCTGTGCTACCGCTAGCGAGAATCTTACCATCAGGGCTGAACGTCAGTGATGTTACCCAACTCTTGTGTCGCGTGCAGATGAAGACTGGTTGCACATCGCTAACTTGGTAGAGATGAATTTCTCCATTACTGTCACCTACCGCCAGAAGTTCTCCATCAGGACTAAAGGCTACCGCATGAATAGCGCCAAAGGTTTCAGTAAACGTACACCTCGCTAGATTGGCATAAGCAAAATTTGTATTTTGCAAATTTACATCTCGGAGGTCAGCCTGCCAAATGGTTAAACCAGAGAAATCATAGCCTGTTAAATTAGTTTCTAGTTGATTGAGTAAGTTAAGAATATTACCTGCTACATATCCCGGCTCCAAGGGTGACTTCTCTCGCTGCTTGAGTAAGATTTGAGTCAGTTCATATTCCAAGTTTTTTTTACCTTGCAACAGTGGAATTAATCGGTTAATCAGGGGATAGAGAATCAGACGAATTTGAGTCTCTCTGATATAGTCTTTGGCGGTAGCTTTGATCAGAGCATGGCTTCTAAAAAGTGAAAACTCCTGCTTTGCAATCTCCTCACAAACTTGTTCAACCAAGCGACTTGTCACGTACTCCATCACGACTGGCTGTAGAGTGAAGCAAGTTGTATGTCGTTCAATAAGCGATCGCCGTCCCAAAGATTCCAGCGTTTCAACTAAATTGAGTTGTGGAAAAGGCAATACTAAATCTTCTCGTAACTTGGAGAGGGTAACTGGCTCCCGATTAATTGCTAGCCAGTACATTACATGCTTTCCCTCATCAGATATACGCTCAAATTGCTGCTCTAATAGATCGCGAAGATCGCCAAATACGGTGGTTTCCTCCTTTAAAAACTCAGAAATATAACCATCAAATAAATCTTGAATTGTAGTTGCGACAATTTTTAAAGCTAAGGCATTGCCTCCATAGCGTTTGACCAGTGCGCTGAATTGAGTTTCTGAACCCTTGAGCCTCTTGCTCTTAAGAATTTCCTCTCCCTCTCCTTCTTTTAGTCCACCCAATCGCAAAGTTCGCACTGGCAAGGCTTCTCCTTCTAAAGAGGCGACCTCTTTCGGTTTTTCTCGCGTTGTGAGTAGCAAGCAACTCTGGTGCTCTGATTTACCTACTCGTTTGAGGAGTTCGCCATACTGCTCATATCCAACCCTATATTGTCCTGCTCGACTCCCACCACGTAATACAGCATCTACATTATCGAACACGACCAAGCAGCGCATTTCCTTAAAGTAGTTAAGCAGTTGGGAAATTTTATCACTAATGCTTTCCGGCAATTCTGCCTCGGTTTCTTGCTCGTCAGACAGAAACTGAATGATGCTACCCAAGAATGTATCAATGGGTGGAGCGTCATACAGCGATCGCCAGACAATACAATCAAATTTGTCTTGCATTAGTTCTGCCAATTTAATCGACAGAGAAGTTTTTCCGACTCCACCCATTCCAAGAATGGTAACTAACCGACACGAATCCTTCAGCAGCCATTCATCCAGAGTACTGAGTTCTTCTGTACGTCCGTAAAATGCTAAGACAGAAACAGCTTCCCCCCAATCTTGACGGCCATTGGAATCTGAGGTTGAATAGTAGCCTTCGCATAGAGAGCTATCAAAACCAAGAAAGAGAGCCTCAAGTGTTCGCTTGTCAACTCCCTTCCTACGGTTCAAAACTTTTCTAATTGTTAGAGGATCTAAGTTAGTGCGGTAGCTTAACTCTTCAAGAGTAAATCTCTTGCCAAAATTATCTCGAAACTCAAACTTGTGCCTTGCTTCCTCAAACTTCTGTAAACCAACAGAAGTGAGTATAACTCCGCGCTTGCGTCTTGGCATACCCAAATTCCTCTACAGACAAAGATAGATTTAGCACAGAACTTAAGTACTTTTTCACCCAAGATATATTTATAACTGTTTTCGGTTTTTTTTGATGGTGTCAATAATGACTTTTTTATTTTTAACCGAAACTTCGCAAAATTGACTAAAACGTTTTCCACTCAATACTGGAGTTTAGACTAGTTTCCGGTGCGAAACTTCAAACCTTTATGGTGATTGATATACATCCAATTTTACCGACACCCACCCGAAACTTGAGCAGGATTTATAGTACGCTTGAACTATTAAACTAATTATTGAACAAGATGTGGTGCGAGTTAGTCACCGTGATGAAGTTGATGATTTGGTGAGAAAAGGTAAAGATTTAGAGAGAATTGTATTAGCAAGAGCGGTGCGATCGCACTTGCAAAATCGTGAGTAGCAGTGGTTTCTAGTTTCTGCTTTAATGTGAAATTTTTACCACGCATATAGATAATGCAAGTGTTAGTATCTAGCAGAAATTTCACAGGATGGGTTCGCGTTCTTGTTGTTGTCCTTGGGAATGGCGAAAGAATGTTTCATCTTGAATACATCCATAGAATTTAGTCAAAGGATATTCTGGAATTTCAATTTGGGTTTCTAGTTCTAGGGACTCAATGAGGGTTTTTAGCAATGTCAAGCCTCGGCTAAGGTCGAGTTCTTCGGTGAGTTCAGCCAAGGGGGATTGACGGAAGAATTCTGAAAGTTTGGTGGGTTGATCTGGGTGGGTGTTGTGTGTGTTCAGGCTTTGGGCAAGGAATTGGATAATATACAATTTATCGTTGGGGGAAAGCTGAAGGAGTTGTTGTTCGAGCTCTGGGATAGCCATGATGGGGTTTAAGTAGAGGATAATTTTATTTACTTTCACTCTTCAGGGGTTAATCTAGTAGTCTGTCAATAAATAATTGAGGGATAAAGACGCTTCAATTTGATTCGTGCATGTGCGGTAGTAAATTCTATCTTGGTGGGGTTTCATTCCGAATACTACCATCTGGCATGATGGTATTAATGAAAGTAACTCTCTCCAGCTTGGCACCTTCCAAATTAACCCCAGTTAAGTTAGCATCTTTGATATAAGTACCCTCCAAAATAGCGTTGCTCAGGTTGGCTCCGGTCAAATCAATATTCATCAAATCGGTGGAGGTCAAGTTAGCACCACTCAAATCAACACCTCTCAAATCCCCGCTCAAACCGCATCTACCTATATAGGCTCCTTTCAAGCTAACACCGCTCAGGTTGGCACCACCAAGTTGGGAGAAGGACAAATTGGCACCACTCAGATTAGCACCGCTCAGGTTGGCTCTATCCAAGGAAACCTTGGTCATGTGGGCATTACTGAGATTAGCCCCACTCAAGTTAGCATCTCTCATGGGCCAATCAAACCAAGCTCCACTCAAATTGGCACCACTCAAATTGATACCATTCATCTCGCCAGCGTATCTGAGGTCAGCATTACTCAAATTAATCCCATTCAAATTGGCTCTATTCAAAATGCTGCCAGCCCCTATAGCCCAATAGTAGTCCTGCCCTCTATCAGGAACACGCAACTTAACCCAGGCGAAATCTCGTTCCCCAGCAGCATATCGGCGCAGCAACTCTTCAACCTCTATGACTTTTCTTTCCATACCTCATCCTCTACATCAACCAATACCATCAACTCTACCGCTAAAACCCTCTGGTCTATCCTCTTCGACCCCACCAACCCAGTAGTAATAAAGATTACCAACAGTTAGGTCTGATGCTTGTTGCAAATTAGATGTAACTAATGTTTTATAACCAGTAATTTCAGCTTGTTCACTAATATAAAATTCGTAATCTCGACGTAGTTCAGGCTCGAATATAAATAACAACTGGTCACGAAGCGAATAGAAATGAGATTTTTTGGTTAAACTCTCATATACTAATGCACCATTGTTAAACCGCCTTCCTTACAGAGAAAAAATAGTTATTTCAAGAATGGCTAAAATGCTGTAAGAAGCGATCGCGCTTTGTTATAATCGCCAGTCTGATAATGTCATTTACAGATAAACGTCCTCTGGGTTGGTTGTTGCAGCAGTTTCAACTCCAGCCAGGTAAACCCGCCCTTTCCTCTGGATTGCGTAGCCTTTTTGTACTGGGTGTTCCGATTGGAATTGGCATCATTACAGGTCATACTGCTGAAAGTGCGATCGCCACTATGGCAGCTTGGTTTGTTGGGATGGTAAATGTTGACGGAGCCTACCGTCAGCGAGCAATTGCGATGATCGCAGCTACGATTGGGGTAACTGTGATGTTCCTAATCGCAAGTCTGGTTAGCAGTCATCTCTGGTTAGCTGTCCCGACCACATTCTTGGTAATATTTATCGCAGGTTTAGCAAATCTTTATGGCAACGTGGCTGCATCTGTCAGCTTGATTACTTCGATCATGTTTGTGATCGCGCTGGCTAGATTCGCTGCATTTTCTAATTTGCCTACTCTTATTCAACATTGTGGGCTATGTCTGGCTGGTGGAACATGGACAACTGTCTTGTCATTAGGACTGTGGGTGGTGCGTCCTTATGTACCTGCAATGCAGATAGTTGCTAACTGTTATTTCTCTTTAAGCAATTTTGTGGACTTGTTAGGCCACAGAGCATTGAATCCAAAGGATCGTCAGGAGTGGGAACAGCGATTTTTGCAAGCTCAGGATACAGTTATTCAAAACTTGATATCTGCCCGTAGCGTCTGGACAACTATTTGGACTAGGCAAAGAGGAGCTAACCTACGAGGAAATCAGTTACTCGTATTAATCGAGGATGTAAATCAAATTGTTAATTCTGTTGTCGCACTGAACGAACTATTAGCGATCGCATCCGAACATCAATTATTTTCTCGGTTACAGCCAGAAATTCAACAAGTTATACAACAGTCGGCAATTGCTCTGCAAATGTTATCAGAAGCGATCGCTAAAGGAAAAAACTCACCTCACTTAGGGGATCTCGATCGCAGTCTTGAAGCACTAGAACACCAAAGGCAAGTTCTGCGTTCACAAATCCTTAATCAAACTATCAATGCTCAGACAGATGATTATTCCGATCTCCTCAACCTTGGGAAGATTACAGCCAGTTTGACAAAGCTAGTAGAGCAAATTCATACTGATGCAGAGATTGTTACAGATTTAAGCCAAGGAAAACTGCGTAACAGCATTGCTCAACGAGATATTTCCCCTCCAGCCCAACCAGAACGTTCTACAATCATTGATACGCTGCGAAATAACTTCACTTTTGATTCAGTCCTCTTTCGTCATGCGTTGCGCCTCGCACTGATCGTAACTTTTGCTGAATTAATTGCCTCGGTATTCCAACTACCTAGAGGCTACTGGATCACGCTCACAGCTTTAGTTGCACTCAAACCCAACTTTGGCGGAACGTCACAGACAACAGTCCAAAGAGTCATCGGTACTATTTTAGGTGGAATTATTGGCATTGCTTTGATTTTACTAGTTAAGAATCAATTGGCGATCGCAGTTTGTTTCCTGCTGCTAGTATTTGTGGCGATGTCAGTGCGATCGTTAAGTTACAGCATATTCATCATACTGCTCACTCCCGCTATCATATTGCTACTCAACATGATTAGTGCAAGTGGCTGGGAGGTTGGATTATTGCGGATCTTCGATAGCTTTGCTGGGGGTGTCTTAGCACTACTTGGTAGTTATTTGCTTTTCCCTACTTGGGAACGACAGCAACTTCCTGCACAACTAGAAAAGACAATTCGAGCTAATCTTGCTTACTTTCAGCAAGTAATAGCTAACTATCTTCATCCAGAACATAATGCGATCGCTGATTCTATCAATATGCTACGCCACCAAGCAGCACTAGAGAACGTCAACGCCAACGCCGCAGCTCAACGATTGTTCAGCGAACCTCGTCACATTCAGGGAGAAATCGAACCTGTAATGACGCTGATGACATACATTCGTGGCTTTTTCAGTTCGGTAACAACTTTGGCAGAACATCTGCGGGAATTTAGCGGCGAGTACCAATTTACTGAACTCAAGCGACTTGCCGATACCATTGTCCAAGTTTTAGAAAACTTAGCAGATGCCCTTGGACAGGGACACTCACCCCAACCATTACCAGCGCTGGATAGCGATCTCGAAGCAATTCACAACCAAATCCAACAGCTACATACTGCCCGGTTATCAGAAATTGCTACCAATTCCAACACTTTAACTCCCACATTACAAGCCGTTCGAGAACAAACTCCACTCTCTACAGAACTGGATCGAATTGTGAATGAAATTAAAATTATGCACTGTGTAATTGCTCGTCTGCAAGAATAATTTTCGGCGTTGCAGAACAGAGGGATGAATTTAGGCAGGCAGGGGGAGCAGGGGGAGAGAAAAAAGCTTAACTGAACTGTATTGATTTATAACCCGCAACTTGGGTTAGTACAACATTTGATTAATTCGTAGCTAATTAAATTTGCCAATGCGTCCCTTT
>NZ_JAVRCK010000064.1:0-42516 GCF_034530815.1 Nostoc sp. DedSLP03 | reverse complement strand
GCAATGCCAATGCATCCCTCTGCAATGCCAATGCATCCCTCTGCAATGCCAATGCATCCCTCTGCAATGCCAATGCGTCCCTCTGCAATGCCAATGCATCCCCTTACATTAAAAATGCTATGCTTTTACGCAAAACTGTACTTAGGGCGATCGCAGGAATTTGCCCACCTCAATGGCGGATTATGAGGTACTTTACTTGAGTGGGTCGTGTCCCCAATTCTTCAAAGAATAGCACCAGCGTGTATCTTCCAAATCACCCGATGGCTGCTGTGCAAGATGACGGTGGACGTAACTAATAACTTTCTTCATGTGCGAAAGATCGTCGTTGGTGTAATCATCCTTTTTCTGCAATAGCTGGATGATACGCCGTCCAGATTTATGACCGATTGACTCATCGTCGCCATCTTTTTGCCCGACAGTTTGTGACTCATCCGTATCTAGCCAAGACTCTAGTTCTTTAGGTGTCATATTGACAACTTGATGAAACTCGTCAATCACCCCTTTAACATCTTTACTCATGACTAAGCATTACTCCTCTACTTTCTTCAGAGCATCAGGCTTGTGAGCAGCTTGTTTTCCTGTCTTATCGCTTTCAACTAAGTATTCAGGGTTATCTTCACTTGCAGCAATATGGTGTTCTTTAATATCTGTAGGTGAAGTGAGCTTCTTTACAACTTTGCCAGTTGTCTTACCTTGTGAAGTATTCCATTCAACCCGATCGCCTTTTTTGAATTGTTCAGCCACATTCATTCCCTATTTGATGTTTTATACCTACTAAACTCACATTATGTCTGCGACTGGAAAAGCAGCCATCATTCTGGTGATAGAGAAAACATCCATTCTGAAGCCAGTAATTTAATTAGGTGTAAGATGAAAAAATTAGGCGATCGCTACAACTAGCTTGAGACAAAAGCTGTGCGCTCGCCTCATAATGTAGAAAGATTAAGCAGATTGTCAGAAAACTCTCAATGAGCCAAACTAGCCTAAATTTAGTTGCAATATCTATCTTTCTCATGACCCTATCGGTATTGGTGGGGCCATTTTTCAACTTATCTCCGGCAGTACCAGCACTTGCTACCTTCACCATCTTAGGCATCGCGACATTAGATAGCTTCAGCTTGCAAGGCAAGGGTGGTACTATCTTTTTAGATTGGATTGCTGGTTTTTCAAAAGAACACCGCGATCGCATCGTCCACCACGAAGCAGGACATTTCTTAGTTGCTTACCTGTTGGGTATTCCCGTTACTGGCTACACACTCAGCGCATGGGAAGCCTGGAAACAGGGACAATCTGGCCAAGGCGGTGTCAGCTTTGATGATGGCGAATTAGCATCTCAATTAGAACTAGGTAAAATCAGCGCCCAAATGCTAGACCGCTACTGCACTGTTTGGATGGCGGGTATTGCTGCTGAAACCCTGGTTTTTAACAATGCTGAGGGTGGAACTGATGATAAAAGCAAGTTGATCGGAGTCTTGACAATGTTAGGCTTTTCTGAATCAGTTTATCAGCAGAAAATGCGGTTTCATGCTCTCCAGGCAAAAACTCTACTGCAAGAAAATTGGTCTAACTATGAGACTTTAGTTAGTGCTATGCGACAACGTACTTCGGTGGAAGATTGTCATGCTGAGTTAGGAGTAGGTAGTGGGAAGCAAGAAGTTATATCAAGCTAGTAATGAAGAGTTTGTAGTAAGCACTTTAGTGCTTAGAAAATAAGGACTAAAGTTTTTACTACGAACTTATTAACATTATCTTAAACAGAAAAGTTATTCAGCTCTAGCGCGGAGTGCCGGAGATGGAAAAAGATTTTGAAATCCAGCTTGTCGTTCAGCTAAAGATTCTAGATTGTTGTTCCAAAGACTTTCATAATAAAAGAAGGTTACGCCTAGACCCCGTTCTTGGGCAGCCCGCACCTGAGACTTGATTTGCTGTATGGGAACAGGGTTATTTCGTAACCCTGTCATAATCCCAACTCCAGTTGGAATTCTTTGTTGCGCTTCTTGAATTTCTGCGCGGGAAATATTTGCCACAAAACTTTTTAGATCCGGACGATAAATTTGCACAATTAACTCGTCCACAATATTTTGTCGCATCCAACCTAACCAATCTTGCAAGTGAAACTTGTAAGCAAAATCATAGTAATTAGGAGAAACAGAGAAAATCGCCTGGGGTTTTCTCTGCTTCACCGCTTGATTAAGTTTTCCCATGAATGCCGTAATTTTATCTGCCCGCCACTTTACCCATGCTGCATCTTGAGAATTTTTTGGGGGAGGATTCTTCGTTTCTTTGGTGTACAAAGCAACTGTATATTGGTCGTAGCCAAACTCGTGAGGCAAACTCATGTGATCGTCAAACTGAATGCCATCGGCATCATATTGGGTAACAGTTTCTAGCACAAGATTAGTGATGAACTCTTGCACTTTTGGATAAAACGGATTGAGCCACATAACTTCACCAGCCGCACTGTTTGAAGTTTGACTACCATCTTGCTTTTGTGTGAACCAATCTGGGTAATTCATTGCTAGTTCTGAGGTTGGGGGAGCCATGAAACCAAACTCAAACCAGGGAATCACTAGCAATCCTTGGCGATGGGCTTGAGTAATCAGGTCTGCCAGAATATCATGTCCATCTGAACCTTTGTAGACAAAAGGTTGAATACCTACACGTTGTGCTAAGGCACTAGGATACATCACATAGCCAGAATTCCACACCACAGGATAAATTGTGTTGAAGTTCATCCGGCGCAGTTGACTCACTGCATCCTGCACCTTGTCCCGATTTTTGAGAGTGTCAAAATCATTAGTGGTCATCCAAACCCCGCGAATTTCCTGACGAGGTATCTGTGCGATCGCAGGGGTAAAACTGTCCACCAGCAATACACTAACAAAGGATATTAAAATAAGAATCGGAAAAAGAGATTTGAGTAGTCGCCGCCAACTTTGGACAATAAAAGATGATTTCATAAATTTGAATGATGCATTAGCTACCCACACACGCCATTGCTCGCTTTTACGATTGAATCTACTAATCATATAGTTTACAAGTATTTATGCTTAGTACAGAATTGATGAGTTGGTAGTTGTTCGTTCCTTGCTTATGGAACTTTTGCACCAAAAAACTAAAGCAGACAAATTAAGGTAGTTGACGCAGCTAATAAGTATTTGTGCCCAACAGATATTGGTATTGGGCATCGGGCATTGGGCATTGGGAAAGAGGAGGCAGAAGTTCTTTAATTTTGAATTTTGAATTTTGAATTTTGAATTGATTTCTCCCCCTACTCCCCTACTCCCGATCTTCACATTCCCCCATGCCCTACCTGTGTCACAATAAAGAACTGTAATAAGAAAAATATTGTTAAGGTAATTTAGTGAGTCCAACTGCTCAATCCACGGCAAGTGCGCGTCGCGTAGTATTTCCTTTTACGGCAATTGTGGGCCAGGAAGAAATGAAACTGGCGCTGCTATTGAACGTGATTGACCCCAAAATTGGGGGTGTAATGATTATGGGCGATCGCGGCACCGGGAAATCCACAACTATTCGGGCGCTGGCGGATCTGCTACCAGAAATTTCTGTGGTTGCTAATGACCCCTTCAGTAGCGATCCTAGCGACCCTGACTTGATGAGCGATGAAGTCCGCCAACTGTTAGAACAAGGGGCGGAAATTCCCGTAGTTCACAAAAAAGTCCAAATGGTAGACCTGCCGCTAGGAGCTACAGAAGACCGAGTTTGTGGCACAATCGACATCGAGAAAGCTTTATCTGAAGGTGTCAAAGCCTTTGAACCGGGACTTCTGGCAAAGGCTAACCGAGGCATTCTTTATGTGGATGAAGTCAACTTACTAGATGACCACCTTGTAGACGTGTTACTCGACTCTGCTGCTAGTGGATGGAACACTGTAGAACGAGAAGGTATTTCTATCCGTCATCCAGCGCGTTTCGTGCTTGTGGGTTCTGGAAACCCAGAAGAAGGCGAACTACGCCCCCAACTACTCGATCGCTTTGGGATGCACGCAGAAATTCACACCGTAAAAGAACCAGCTTTGCGGGTGCAAATCGTAGAACAACGGGCGGATTTCGATCAAAACCCGCCAGTATTTCTCGAAAACTATAAAGCCCAGCAAGAAGCATTACAGCAGCAAATTGTCAATGCTCAACAGCTTTTGCCAGAAGTGAAAATTGACTACGATCTGCGGGTGAAAATTTCTGAAGTTTGTTCAGAATTAGATGTAGATGGTTTGCGGGGTGACATTGTTAGTAATCGCGCTGCCAAAGCGTTAACAGCTTATGAAGGACGCACTGAAGTTACAGTTGATGATATCCATCGTGTAATTACACTATGTTTGCGTCACAGACTGCGGAAAGACCCTTTAGAATCGATTGATTCTGGCTACAAAGTCGCCAAAGTTTTTAGCCGCGTCTTTGGTGTCGAACTACCAGAAAGTGATACTGCACAAAAGAACGGCACAGGTCAAAAATTAGGAGCTAGGGGTTAAAAGTTAGGAGCGGAGCCGGAAACGCTCCGCCTTCGATGAAGAATTAATAGTTAAGAGTTTTGAATGGAAAGCTGCTTCATATCTCACAACTTTAATTCCTCAATCAGCACTGACTAGATATAACTCCTAACTCTTAACTCTTAACTCTTAACTCCTAACTCTTAACTTATTACTGAAATATGAGATTTTGGTCTTTTTGGTTCAACAGCTTTGTTTTATCTAGTCAATACAACCCGCCCAGGTTTGTAGAATTATTGATGCTCTTATTAGCGATCGCAATGCTGGCAATAGCCAGTGTTTTACCTGACATACCCTATTTAATCTTAGGCTTGAGCTTAGTAGTTGGGGCATCTATTTCCATCTTAGTGCGGGAGGCGATCGCTCCCTCACCCCAAACACGAATTACCCAACTAACAGCATTCCTATTACTCATCATCAGCCTCTATGGCTTTGCTGATTTAATGTACACTCTTTAAAATTTGTCATTAGTCATTTATTTTTTGTCCTTTGTTATTTGTTTTTTTTAAGCACCAATAACTAATGACTAATGACCAATGACCAATGACCAATGACCAATGACCAAGGACTAATGACTAATGACTCCATTTTTGCATTTCCACCAATTCCATACACAAGTCATTAATTTGCTCCAAATCAGGTTTATGAGGTAGGGCAGATTGTTCGCAAACAACTTCCATTTCGGCGACCAAATCTTCTGCTATTTTCATCACCTGTTCATAAGAATACTCACCTTTTAAAATAGCTTTTAAATCCTCAACATCACCAGCTATTCTCCTATCTACAATCACTTCACCTCGCCGCAATATTTCTACTCCACTGCGTAACAATCTAATGCAGTGCATTCCATGTTTGAGGTCAAAACCCGATTTTCTTTCCATTTCTGCCCTAGCCGGATTTCTATTCTCCTGCCAAGATAAGTAAGCCTTCCATTCTCTTAAAGCTATTTGATAGCTTTGGCTTTTCTGAAGCAGACGAATAAAATCTTTACGGCTATTGGTTAACTTTTGGGTATATTCTAAAGTTTCATCAGGTAAAGCATATTGTTTTAATACTCCTTTAAAATCAATATCTGCTGTCAGCAATTCATATAATTGTTCTGCTTCTTCTAAAAACTCAATCCGTCCTCTAATTAAGTTATAAAGATACTCCAAAAAAGCATTTAGCTCATCTTTGCTCAGAGGTGCTTCGTCTTCTATAGCGAAGTCAGATGGTATCGGTTTTTTTTGCGGTGGCTTTAACAACCACTTACGATGAGTTTCCATCTTTTTGATTTGGGCAAAGGCATAACCAGTGTAAGTATGTTTTACCTTCTTGCTCAAAAAGAACTGTTTATGATTAATTAAATTCTGTCCGACTGCGTTTAAAAAAGGATAGTTATTCAACCAAAGCAATTCTAAAACATTGGGATTTGCGCCTGCTAATAACTGGAGGATTTTTCTTAATTCATATATAACCGTGTCTTTGTTACCATCAATGAATGGAAATATTCCTGGTTCATCCCAACCAGTATCTTTTTGTTCTATCCGATCGAATCCCAAATAGTACCTTTTGGGCGCAATAAATACTCCCCGATAATCAAAGTCGGAATCAGGACGATTTAAACCATAGCCGTGGCTACCAGCCAAACCAATTAAAATAGTTCTTTGCTCAACTTCTATTCTTTTCATATCATCTGATTAAAATATAGTCATCCTAACTCATGAATTAAGCAGGTGGCGAGATGGATAGTAGAGAAAGGGTTTTAACTCTCTTCAGATTTTGCATAGATACTGTCACAGCATAAATAAAGCTGATAATTGGTACATAACAGCTCTACTTAATCATTTGCAAACAATAAAATCCCCGACTTCTCTAGGAAATCAGGGATTTGAGCCTTGTGTTTAACAGGAATACCCCTAAAGGAGATGATGCAACAGTATCTTCTTGAGGAGTAAAACTTGTCAATCAGTTGTTTCTATACTTTCGGTTTCCTAGAACAGAAATTATCTAGGATTAATGTGGCGTCTATTCCCCCATCCTGGGTTGACGATGGCGGCTAAATCTTCTTCAGATAATTTGCTGATTTCACTGTCTAGTTCTTTGGCGTTGAAATCATAGCCACGCTCTTGAGCAATTTTGATGAAGGCTTCTGGATCGGCTGTTGCTTTGAGTCTTTGCTGTAACGCTTGATCTTGTTTTACAGCTTCAAAAAGTCGGGCAGCATTTTGCTGTGTCATGACAATCAATCTCCTGTTTGAAATATCAGGTTTGAATGCGATAGTTTAACTCTTGAGGATTTACTAACTTTTGTAAATAATTTCTAGATGAGACACCGTATATCTCATCTTAAAACAAAGAAGAAAAATGTGTTGATTTTGATAAAAAAATATAAGTTTTAAGCTAATACTAACTAATGTTAATTTTTGGCAGATTCAGCCCTAAGATAGTAGCAATTTTTATCTAAAAAATATTTATTTTGAGTTCTGATAAATACAATTTCCATTCGTGCAAGTGGGCTATGTCTATACTTATGACGACAGTTGGCTAATTTCTCCCCACCCTTGGAAAATGAGCGATCGCACAAAGTAATTAACTGATTTCTCATCTTCAGGCTGACCAGATAGCAATGCCAAAGGCCAAAAATCCGATTATAGCTTGACTTGACGCCTATTAATAAAATAGTATGTTAGATTGTCTGTCTAATTCCTGCTCGGATCAGGTAGACATATTACAAAGGCTGGCAAAAGCATCTCCACAGGAGATAAAAACCAGCTACCTGTACGGCAACCTCAAGGACAATTCCATGACCTACGCGATTATTGAAACTGGCGGCAAACAAATACGAGTAGAGCCAGGGCGGTTTTACGACATTGAACTGCTGGCGATCGAACCAGATGAAAAAGTTACAATAGATTCCGTATTACTCGTGCAGCACGATGGCGAAGTCACCATTGGACAGCCATTAGTAACAGGTGCGACTGTAGAAGGGACTGTAATGCGACATTACAGAGGTCGTAAAGTCCTGGTATACAAAATGAAGCCGAAAAAGAAAACCCGCAAAAAACGGGGACATCGTCAGGAAATTACCAGACTTATGATTGATTCCATCACCCTCAACGGTGCAGTGTTTGCTGCCCAAGGAGAACCGGAGAAAGAAACCCCCGTTCTAAATAACACCGCTGCTGAAGAAGTTGAAACCGCTGCTGAATAATAAAAGAAGTAGATACACAAGAGGAAATCATGGCTCATAAGAAAGGAACAGGTAGTACACGCAACGGTCGTGATTCTAATGCCCAACGTCTGGGTGTCAAACGTTATGGCGGTCAAGTTGTACGTGCAGGAAACATTCTCGTGCGTCAACGCGGCACCAAATTCCACCCTGGTAACAACGTCGGTATTGGCAGCGATGACACTTTGTTTGCCTTAATTGACGGTATTGTAACGTTTGAGAGAAAGGGTAAAACCCGTAAAAAAGTTAGTGTTTATTTACCTACAAGTGCTGCTGAGGCAGCTCCTGCTGAAGCAGTAGCAAGTTAGAGTATTAGGGTAGGTATCCTGCCGTTGGTGCCAAGTTAAGAGACCTCTTGCAAAAATATATTTTTGCATTCTTAGGGAAAAGGGTAAAGGTTAAAGAGAAAGGGAAAATTCTATTTCTTTCCCCTTTACTCTTGCCCCTTATCCCCAGAGGGGCCCCACCTTCTCCCTTACCCTTTACCCCGCTTGCGTCACGAAAGCGAAGTACTAGAAAGTGAAAGTTGTCCGAAGTGCGCCTACAATTGCTGTGTCATTAGCACTAAAGCCTTCCGGGCTGAAGATGAAATATACACCAGGGGTAATGGAGATATTGTCATTAACCCGATAGTTATAAAATGTTTCTAAATGATAGGGAGTCGCGTCTTCTGGACGAGAAGCAATTCCCGCTACAGATTCTCGGTAAAGCGGTTGTCCAAAAATAACGGCGGCGGTGTTCCCTTCATGGAATATATCTCTAAAATGCAACCCAGCCGACCAGCTACTAAAGGTTGTTGAGGCATCTACATTCAAGAGATTAGCAAAAAGCAATGCACCTGATAGTGACAGGGATGTTTTTGGCGCAAACCGCCACGTTACTGTTGCACCTACAGAATTTACAGTGATTGGCTCATCAAGAGTTGCTAGTGTCGCGTCACCACCAAACCTCGCCAGCTGTGCTGCATTGGGAGTAAATCGAATAGAAGCAATATCAGCGCTACCCAAGCCTGTACCTAAAATGTTAATTGTGTGGTAGCTGTGTGCATAGTTGATGCCGATATCAATAGTTGAGATTGGTTTGAGGGTCAGTTGTGCAGCGATCGCTTGTGTACCGTTAAAGACACCTGCTCCTAAAGGTGTGTTCAAAAGACCGCGATCTTCTGATATCGGAGCCGAACCACTACCGTAGATAACTCCGAGTCCCACTTGTTTTGAAGGATTCCACAAGAAACCAGCACCCGCTAATAAACCCGTACCAGAAGTGCCTCCTGTCATTCTGACAGCAGCGTTGTAACCTGCAAATCGAGAGATTGCACCTTGGCTATCGCTGGCGTAGGGAGTGATGGCAGGAAAAACATCTGTAATCTCTGCATTGGTTCCAGCAAAGACAACGAATTTCTGAGACAACGGTAAGACATAAGCTAGCTTGTAAAGACTAACTGAGTTTGCTCCGCCATCAGGTTGTAATGTCTGGGGGTTAAAGCCAGGAAATTGAGGTTCAAAGCTTAACTTGGTTGAACCTGCACCAAGAAGACTTGAATTTGGCAGTAATTGGCCTTGAATGGTTCCTCTTTCATAAAATGAACCGCTCGATCTAAAGTTGTAAGCTTGAAGTCCAACAATCAACAAATCACTGCCGTTAAAGCTGCTGGTAAGATTGAGCCGGACGCGATTATTGAAGGCTAATTTAGCATCTTGACTGCCTGGTTCTCCACCTGTGGCTGTGGATAAAGAAAAAATCGCTTCGCCATTAAGTTTAGTTGTGGTAGAAAACTGTTGCTTCTCTAAGGTAGCTGTGCGAGGTTCTAAGGCATTTACTCGACCACGCAATGTTGCAAGTTCAGATACAAATTGTTCTTGAAGTTTTTGGAGAGTAGTTAAATCTTCTTTCTTAACTAAATCACCAGTACTAGTAGCAATCAGTTCGTTGATTCTATCTAAGCAAGCATTCAATCCCGCAGCAAATTCATAACGGCTTAAGGCGCGATTTCCTTTATAAGTACTGTCAGGATATCCCACAATGCAACCGTAACGTTCCACTACCGATTGCAGTGCAAGAAAAGCCCAATCTGTTGTCTTAACATCAGATAATTGAGATACAGAGTTTACTTGAGCGATCGCATTCGATTCTAAAGAATTAAAATTAGTTGAAAATCCGCTATTCTTGTTTTTGTCTGCACTCTCAAAATTGTTTACAGGATTGTCAGCAATTGATTGAGCAGTTGCAGGAGATGCACCCAGCGAAATTAAAGCAGTAAGTAAGCACAGCCAACTGACTTTTTTGGTACACATAAACTTGTAGTAATTCACACTTGTTCCTCACACACAAAATCAAACACCACTGTTTGTTGCGAATACTGTATTATTCACAAGCTGAAGCTAACTTGCTAAAGCAAGCTATCAAGAATTAAATAGTCTGTTTGCTGAGAGTTTCCCGATTAAATACACGAATTGCTGCCGTACAAAATTACTTTGTACGGAATTCGTATAATAATATCTAAGCCCATACATTGGCTTAGAGTCGTTGCAGCTTTTATCTAGTTCAAAATTGCAATTTTAACAATTACTTAGTCGTTAGGAAAGACTTCGTTGCTTGAAAAACTACTTTTTGAAATTTTTAAACTACTTAAAATTTATAGATACACTATAGTTTTGATAAGTGGTACTTTACCATATATTTTTTACAAAAATAAACACTTTTAAAGTTTTTACTTTTGAGGTATATAAAAATAACATTAAAGTATTATCTAAGATTATAATAAATAAATTTTTGATAATATTAAAATATATAACGCGGGCGTTCGTGCAATCAATAATGAGTTTATAGCGATTCCCAGTTAAGTGATGTACAGATAATATTTTGAAACGCAGAGATTTGTACCTCAGCAGACTAGGAAATGCTATATTGTCAGGCGAAACAATCTAAGACTTACGCACTATACAAATCAACCAAAACGTGTATTACGTTATTTAATCTTTTCAGAGGCTTCAGATAACCTTGATTTATTCCGACATTTGCGTAGGCGTAGCCCGTCGTAGACATCGCTGGATGCAAAACATGGCTAAAATACCCAAATTGTGTTTAGTACTTATGTACGATGCGTAAGTCCTACAATCGTATTGTCAGCCAAAACAATGCCATTGCAACTCTAAAAGACTTGTGTGTATACCGTAGCTTTACAAAGAAAGAGGTATTGTTAGACAAGAGTGAACAGTCAGGTTAATAATAGCTGCCAGATTTCCGATGTTCTAAAGCCATGACACCATCATTTGCCAACACTTCACCGCGATCGATAACGGCATAAATTAACCATCGATCGCCACATTCCATTTGCACTTTGTTGACCATTGTTACAAATGTGCTGACTTAGTTTAGTGGTTGCAGCAATAGGCAATTTAATAAAGTATTGAAGGTAGAAATGCGCCTACTGGCTCGTTGTACAGTCCCATACTCATCAATGTCATTGGTCGAACTATGTGCAATCCTTTCTCTAAGCACCAGCGCAGTAACTCAGTATTGCGCGTTGGCAAGAGAAATCCTGATTCGGAAATTGCTGTTGCAGCGCTCAGTAGTGCTTTGAGGTCTTGATTACTTTGTGCAACTGCGTGTCCATCCAATCTAAGTACAGTTATGTATCCTGTAATGCAACCATTATGTTCAACTACTGTAAGCGTTTGCTGCTCAATTGCATCAAGTAATTCGATCTGGCGAACATGACCATGAACTTGAAAACAGAGTTGGTTGCAGATATCGATATCTGCTGCGGTTGCTTTACGAACCACATAGCCTAAAACTTCAAGTTGAAGTGCCGTACCTTTTAGGACTGCAAGCGGTTCTCGCACGCGAAATCCGAGTTTAGTATATAAGGATAATGAATTACTATTATAAGCAGCTTGCACTAATCTGACACCTGCAAACTCTTGCTGCTGTGCGTAATCTAAGACGTATTGCATAAGATGCCTACCAATTGAACGTCTTTGTGTTATGGGGTTAACAGATAGCGGCCCAATTCCAGCAATTGCCCCATTATTCCAGAGGAAATTACTGCCCACAATATGTCCATCTAGCTCCGCTACAACCGAGTAAACATTTTGACGTTTCAGTAGAGATGAAAACGACTTAATTGTAGCTTCAGGAGAAGCCCAGTCTGTGGTAAGATTATATCGTTCATCGAGGATCTTAAACGCTTGGTAAGAGATTGAACCGCACTCATGAGCATCTTCAATCCTTCCCTCTCGCAAAATGAAGTTTGTGCTTTTCATAATAGGTAGACTAGCAGTTTCAAGATAGTAAACCACTAAAGGGAGTACCTGACTACGAAAAACCTAACCCCCTTCCCGGCTTCTCCCTAACCCTCTCCTACGAAGAGAGGGAAGCGGAAAAACTTTTGTTACTGGAAGGGGGAAAATTCAAAGTCTCTCCTAAAAGGAGAGAGATTTAGAGAGAGGTTTTTGAAATACTGTGAAAAGTCAGATTAATAATAGCTGCCAGATTTCCGATGTTCCAAAGCCGTGACACCATCATTTTCCAACACTTCACCGCAATCGATGACGGCATAAATTAACCATCGATCGCCACATTCAAGCTGATTTTGCACTGTACATTCTAAATAGGCTAATGCCTCATTCAGAATCAAACAACCATTCAGAGCAGTTTTTGTGTCAAGATTTGCAAAAGGATTATCCCCTAAAGTGCTGTGACGAGAAAAATAGCGGCGGACATTTCTTCCTTCTTTAAGGATATTCAACACAAATTTATCGCCAGGATGATGCATTAAATCTGCATTTTGCTCATTAGCGATCGCAATCATAATTCCTGGCGGGTTAAAAGTTGCCTGAGATACCCAAGAAGTTAAAACCCCTTTGTGAGTTTCTTCATCACGAGTTGTCACAACACAAAGAGAACCAACGATCCGACCCACCGCTTGTTCGGTACGATCTATATGGGTTTCTGTGACAATCTGGCGGGAAGTCCGCAGTTTTTTAGTTTTCTTCAAGTTTTGGGCAAAAAAAGCACCTGCTTCTTGACACTGCTGAAGAATCTCAGGAGTCGGACTGAAACGCACTCGAATTGTTTCAAATCCTAGTTGATAATTAGCATCTTTAAGCTTGCTTTCGATTAAATCAATTGCCTCGCCACTCCAACCGTAAGAACCAAACACCCCTGCTAACTTAGTTTTGGCTGCCACCGAGAGAACTATTCCTAAAGCAGTTTGAATTTGAGTCGGTGCATGGCCGCCTAAAGTGGGTGAGCCAATAATCAAGCCATCACAGGTTGCTACAATGCGGTTAATCTCCGCAGAATCGGCTAGTTCGCAGTTGATTGATTCTACATTAACTCCATTTTGGATCAAACCTTGAGCGATCGCATTCGCCAGAATTGCTGTATTTCCATAAGCAGAAGCATAGAGCAAAGCGACACTCAATTCTTGAGATTTTTGCCCTTGACACCATTGACGGTAATCATAAGTAAAACGACTCAGACTGTAACGAACAACTGGCCCGTGTGCTGGGGCATAACATCTGGCTCCCAAAAGCGATATTTTATCTAAGGCTACTTCGACTTGTTTCGCTTGGGGTGCATGGAGACATTCAAAATAGTAACGACGTTCCGCATCTAAACCCTTCCAATCTTCATCAAACAAAGTATCTTCGCAAATATGAGCGCCAAAAAGTTTGTCTGTGTAGAGTATTTTTGTAGCGGCATCGTAAGTACAAAGTCCATCCGCCCACCGGGGAGTCGGTACGGAGATAAATGATAGAAGATGTCCTTGTCCTAAATCTAGAGTATCCTGCGATCGCATCGCTTGAATAGGTGATTCAAATTCGGGAAAGGCAATTTTGAGAGCATTGGCGGCGGGACGAGAACAAATGAGAGTGGCTTGAGGAACCAGAGAGAGTAATACTTGCAAAGTTGCTCTGCGGTTCGGGTTGACATGACTGAGAACAATGTAATCGAGGGAGATGAGATCTAGATGTTGTGCTAGTTGCTCAAGGTAAATTTCGGTAAAAGATTCGCCAGGAGGGTCAATTAAAGCCTTTTTATCAGCTTGAATTAGATAAGAATTCGCTGTAGTTCCCCGTTGACGGGAATATTCCACCTCAAATTTTAATCTGTCCCAAGTCCGCGATCGTAAAATCAGAGTATTTTTACCAATTTCAGCAACTTGTACATCTCTGCTATGGTTGGGCATTAATGTGGCGGCAGACATAATAACCTCTCTTAATAATGGGGAATTGGGCACTTGTACTGAGTTTCGACTACGCGGTATTCGAGCGAAGTCGAGATTCAACTACCGCGAAGTCGAAGTATTGGGCATTGGGCATAACAGAAGATTCAGACGCGATTAATCGCGTCTCTACCCACTTTCTACTTCCTATTTTTAATGACCATTGGTTTGTGTTAGTTCAGACTTTGCTCGGCTTCTATAGCGTTTAGATACTTCTTGTTCGGGGTCGATACCTTCAAAGGTTGGGGGTAGCCAAACTCGCAGGAATAGTAGAATTCCTAACACTAATAAAAAGGCACAAGTTGCTAAAACTTGACTCCAACTTGCTTCTAAAACACCTTTAACAATGACTTCTCGCAATGCAGAAACGATAGAAACTTCAACAGCTACTCCAATAGATACTCGATGTTCTTGCAGGTAAATAATCAACAATCGGAATAGCTCAACTAAGATAAGTAAAAAGAGAATATCAGCAGTAACAGCATGAAAATCTAGAGGTGGAAGTAAGGAGAGAAACATATCTCTCACCTGAAGCACCATAAAGCTAAATAAACCGATACACAAACAAATCACAATCACATCTTGGATAAATTCCAAGGTTCGGACAACGCGCCCTCGATTGATTTCGTACATGCTAATCGGGGTATTTTCAACAGATTTATACATAGTTTTTTGGGAGACGCGATTCATCGCGTCTGTACAAGAGTGGGTAGAGACGCGATGAATCACGTCTGTGGGGAGCAGGGAGCGGGGAGCAGGGGAGCAGGGGGCAGGGGGCAGGGGGCAGAGGAGCAGAGGCACGGGGGAGCAGGGGAAGAAGAATTATTGACAAATGACAAATGACAAATGACAAATGACCAATGACCAATGACAATTTAGTAATGATTGCCAATTTTGCGATGATGCGCGGCAGTAAGTGCGTGTAAATTGGCAACTCTTCCAGTTTGGACTGTGCTATAAATTACCCAATGATCTCCACAATCCATGCGGCTAGTAATTTCACATTCCATGTAAGCTAGAGCTTCAGCTAAAACGGGCGATTCATTTTTAGCTGGATATGTTTTCACTCCCGCAAATCTATCGGCGCCAGGAGCAAAACGCTTGAGGAAATGTTTCATTAATCCTTGATATTTGCCTTCTTCTAAAACATTTAAAACAAAGCGATCGCCAACGTGCATCAAGGATTCAATTGCCCGATCTTTGGAGACTGCGATCGCTACTCCCAAAGGCTCAAGACTGGCTTGTGTCACCCACGAAGCCAACATCGCACTCTGAATTTCTCCTTTTTTGGCGGTGATAATATACAATCCTGTGGTAATCCGCCCTAGAGCTTTTTCTAGCTCGGTATTGATAGATTTGATTTGTTTTATGGTGCGATCGCGGGTTAACCATTGACCCATATCAGTCCCCGCTTCATCACAAAGTTGTTCTGTTGCTTGGGTAGGAATTTCCTTAACTAAAATAGGTGGAAAAGCTTCAGTTAATCCCAGTTCTTGAAACTTATTACGTAACGGGTAAATTGGTTCATCTTCTCCCCCTCCCGACTCTAATAAACCAATTGCTTGTTTCTTATGAACAGCAGCTAAAATTGTACTTAAAGCCGCTTGAGCCATTGCTGAAGATTGCGCTGGCATGGCAATTATTAAACCAGAGGCTTGTGCAACTAACTCTCGAACTTCTTGAGGCTCGGCACTATTGAAGTCTACTAATTCTATTGCCACGCCTGTTTTCGCGCATCCATGAGCTATTGTACGGACTAAATGTTCGCTATGCCCGTAGTCTTCAATATAAAATAGAGCTACTAAAGTCTCTGTTTTTGCTTGTTCTAAACTCCAGTTTTGATATCGTCCCAGCCATTCGGAGATATAGTTTTGTAATAAAGGGCCGTGTCCTGTAGCAACTGTTGCTATTTCTAACTTTTCAATCCGCTTTAAAGCTGCCAAAACAGACCGGGCATTCGGCCCCATGAGACAATCATAGTAATATTTAAAATCTTCCTCAAGTAAGGTGATATTTTCATCATAAGTGTGGTCATCACAGTAGTGCATCCCAAACACATCGCAAGTGTAGAGTGTGGAAGTTTTATGGTCATAGGTCAAGATTGTGTCAGGCCAGTGTAAGTTAGGTGCAGAGATAAATTCTAATTCGTGTCCGTTGCCTAAATCTAAACGCTCTCCACTTTTCACTTGTATTGATTTAAATGGCTGGTGAACCATATTTTCTAAAAATTGAATAGCTACCTTTGCAGCAACAACAGTAATGGAAGGAGCTAATTCTAAAATATCTTTCACTAAGCCACTGTGGTCTGGTTCTGTATGGCTAATAATTAAGTAATCTATCTTAGTTGGATCGATTAATCCCGTCACTACCTCAAGATATAATTGCTCAAACTTGCGGTGAGATGTGTCAACTAAGGCAATTTTTTCGCCTTGAATTAAGAAAGAATTATAGGTTGTACCATTCCGTAAACCAAACTCGATATCAAAACGTTCTCTATCCCAATCGAGACAACGTATAGCAGTCGTTTGAGGAGCAATTTCGACAGTTTCAATCGTCAAACGTCCAGGATTGGAAATAACTTGAGTAAGCTGTGTGAGTGCAACCATTTCTTTTCTCCAAAAGAATATTATCTGGAGCGAGTGTTATGTTTCTTATATTTACCTGAAACACTCAATTAGTAAAATGCCAATTTCTAAAGCTAATGATTAGAAAGATTTATTCATCATTTAGCTTGACTTACCATTGAATTACTCAATGTTTATCATTACTTTTATATTCGATAATGAACGTGAGAAAGTGCAAATTCTAAGTTAAAATCTTGATAGATGTCGTTAACCTTTCTTCCTCCTCCTCTACAACAAATCAACAGCGAAATCGCCCGTCACGCTGGTGTTGAACTATATGTGCTGCGCCTGGATCTCATGCACCCGTGGGTTAACGGCAATAAGTGGTTTAAGCTGAAATACAATCTTTTAGAGGCTAAGGAGAAAAATTTCACAACGCTGCTAACCTTTGGCGGTGCTTATTCTAATCACATCTATGCAACTGCGGCGGCTGGTAATCTTTTCGGTTTTCGCACCATCGGCGTAATTCGTGGAGAGGAGAGGCTACCATTAAACGTAACGCTGAGTTTTGCTGTACAACAGGGTATGCAGCTTGTGTATCTAAACCGCGAAATGTATCGACAGCGCAATACACCAGCACTACAAGAATATCTGCGACAAAGTTTCGGCGAGGTGTTTATCATTCCCGAAGGCGGGAGTAATTTAAATGGTGTGCGCGGCTGCACAGAAATAGTTAGTGATGCGACGATCGCATTCGATCGCATCTGCGTAGCCTGCGGTACAGCCACCACACTAGCAGGGATTGCGCTTTCGTTGCATGAAAGACAAAGAGCGATCGCTTTTCCCGTATTGAAAAATGGGGCATTTCTTGCGCAAGAAATCGAAAGTTTATTGACAAATTACCTCGCTTCTGATTTACCTACACCATATAATTCTCCCGCTTCCTGGGAATTGATATGTGATTACCACTTTGGCGGCTATGCAAAGGTGAACGATGAGTTACTACTGTTTAGCCAACAGTTCACACAGGAACATGGCGTACCTCTCGATTACGTATATACCGCCAAAATGTTTTACGGAGTGATGGATTTACTACAGCAGGGATTTTTTTGTAGAGGCGATCGCTTGTTGCTAGTACACACAGGCGGCTTACAGGGTAACGTTGGTATGGAAGAAAGATTGCAAAGATTTTCTAAAATCTGAGTTGCCACTTAATTAAATATCAGTTACCTTTGTATGGAATTTTACTAAAGCAAGTGAAATTCACACATCAATATTGATATTTACTCAAAGTTAGGTAAGGTTAATTCAATGTTTACATCTACTGAACGCATAAAGCCGGATGCTCAAAGTATTGCTCTCTATTTGGAAAGTCTTCTATCAAACAAGTATCAAATTCCAACTTTTCAAAGAGATGTTGTCTGGGAGAAAGAGAATGTAAAAAAACTTTGGGATAGTATTTATAAGTTTTATCCTTTAGGAAGTATTCTAATTTGGAAAACTAATACAAAGCTAGAAAGTCATAGAGAAATAGGTGGTATAAAATTTGCTGATAATTTTTACTCCAATGAGTATCAGTACATTTTAGATGGACAACAAAGAACAACTTCTCTTTTAACATCAATCTATGGGGGCAAGATTGCTAATAACGAAAATTTTGATCCAACACTATATATAGATTTAACTATTGAACTTACTGATGCAACTGATGATACAAGCTATGCAAAAAGATTCTTATTTTGGGACGAAATCGATGATAGAGATGGTCAGCTAAGAGCAAACGCTGGGAGAAAAAAACGTTATCAAGATAAACTAATTGTAAGTTTACTAGATATTATAAAAAACTATAGAGAAATAGAAAAATATCTTTATACGAGTGTTAATGGAGAATTCGATCATCCTTACATACAACAATTGAGGAGAATTCAGGAGGTTTTTGCTAATTACAAAATTTCTTTTATTGAGTTAAGAGGTATTGAAGTTGCCGAAGTGTGTCAAATATTTGAGCGGATTAATCAAGCTGGTAAACCCTTGGATATTTTTGATATTGTGGTTGCTAAGACCTTTCGTTCCGAAAATAAGACAAATAATATCTCTGGATTTTATCTTCGTGAATTATTTGATAAATTTAAAAAAAGTATTTCTAGCAGTCAATACGCCAATATTGATAATTGGACATTGCTACAGATGCTAGCTGTAGTAGTAAAATCTGAATTTCCCGAAGCTGGGATACAAAATATTACTGATATGTATCTTAATAAGCTAAAAACAGAGCATATTGAAGCTGTATGGTCTAATTTTAAAATAGCCGTTGCTAAAACTTTTGATTTATTTGATAATATTTTACATATTAAAGGTGGAAGATTAATTCCTTACCGATATCTCTACTTGACTATTACAGCATACTTTTATCGGAATGATAAACCAGATTATAGTTTTTTAAATAAGTATTTTTGGTATTATAGTTTTCATAATGCAGATTTACTAACAAACACCACTCACCTCTGGGAACATATATACTTTGTTAATCAACAAAAGGCTAATAGTACTTACTCATTCAATAAATTTGATATTGATAAGAATTCACTGAGAAAATCTTTCTACAGTTATAGAGGTCGCTTATCCAGAGCAATACTATCACTTTATGCAAACCACAAGCCGCAAGATTGGGCAAAACCTCATAGAGATATTTTGTCTGATGTTTATTATTTGCTAACAGATAAGCCTAACTTACACCATATATTTCCAGTTAACTTTATTAAGCAAAGTGGCATTGCTAGCCAAATAGAATGTGACAGCTTGATGAATATTGCCTATCTGTCTCAAATCACTAATTTGAAAATTAGCGATAAAAATCCATTAGATTATCTCAAAGAATATGACGAACCTGATTTAGAAATAGTGCTACGTTCCCATCTTATACCGACGATGATTCTTGAATGGTCAAGAGCCGATGCACTTCCAGAAAACGCCCTAACTATTTTTATTGAAGAAAGGGTAAACCTCTTATTAGAGGCTTTGAGGCTGAAGTTAGAAGGAATTGAATTTAATGTTTTTGATATGGGGAATCGCACAGATAATATTTAGTTTTAGAAAAGCAATTGTCTAAAGAAGAGATATTGCTGGCTTTTATGCTTACCGTTTATTTTGTAAACTTTGAATGGTAGCGATCGCATGTTTCGCTACAATATCAATCTCCTCTTCTGTATTAAACCTGCCAATGCCAAACCTGATTGAGGCATAAGCTAGCTGTTGGGAGTGTCCCAAGGCTGTGAGAACATGGGAAGGAGCAGTATTTGCTGACGAGCAAGCTGAACCAGAAGAAACTGCCATTACTGGCTGCAATCCTAGTAAAAGTGCGGCTCCATCCACTCCCTCAACACTGATACTCAAGTTTCCCGCCAATCGCTGTTGAAGATGTCCGTTGAGATGAATTCCTTCAACTTGCGATAGCTGTTCCCATAATCTTTGTCTTAATTGGGTGAGACGTTGAGTTTCTGTCGCTTGTTCAGCCAAAGCAATTTCTACAGCTTTGCCAAAGCCGACAATTTGCGGTGTATACAATGTACCAGAACGCATCCCCCGCTCATGTCCGCCGCCATGCTGCTGGGGAGCCAGTTGTACTCTGGGGTTGCGTCTGCGGACGTATAGCGCTCCAATGCCTTTGGGCCCATATACTTTATGTGCTGTTAGCGACATCAAGTCAATTTTCATCCCTTGCACATCTAAGGGAATTTTACCAATAGCTTGGGCTGCATCGGTGTGGAAAATGATGTTGTGTTCGCGGCATATTTCTCCAATTTCTGCTAAAGGCTGTAACACGCCAATTTCGTTATTTGCAGCCATCACCGATACCAAAATTGTCTCAGGACGGAAAGCTTTTTTTAACTCAGTTAAATTAATCAATCCATCTTTTTGGACAGGGAGAATAGTAATTTCAAAACCGAGACTTTTTAAATAATTACAAGGATCGATTACTGCACTATGTTCAGTGGCAACAGTAATAATATGCTGACCTTTCTTAAAATAAGTTTCCGCAACACCTTTAATAGCTAAATTATTTGCTTCTGTTGCACCACTGGTAAAAATAATTTCTTCAGGAGTGGCGTTGATTGCTGCTGCTAAAATTTCTCGCGTTTGCTTCACAGCAGCTTCTGCTTCCCAACCATAAACATGACTAATGCTTGCTGGGTTGCCAAATTTTTCTGTGAAGTAGGGAATCATTGCTGTTAATACTCTTTCATCTACGGGTGTAGTAGCGTGGGAATCAATGTATATAGAACGAATAGACATAATTATTAACTCAAAACCTTACTCAGTTTTTTTAATACACTTAAAACCTGGTACAGTTCACTTTCTCGTTTCAAAAGTGTAAATTGGTCAGACATAGCATACTTTAGCTGATTCTCTTTGATAAGTTTCAGAAAAATAAAATCACTACCATTTATTACTAATCCAAAAACAGGTTTATCTTGACTAGGATTAGACAACATATAAGCCAGTGCTTGGGGTATGGCTTCTAAAAGAGAAAAACTAGCCCTTTTAGATTCAATGACTAACAACCACAACTTTTCTTGAATAACTAGAACATCAATACGTCCTCTAATAATTTCTTCTTCATCTTCCAAGGCAATTTCAATAGATTCTTCAGTAGCGATCAAAAATGGCTCTTGATAGAATCCTGCCAAGTCTAATAAAGGAGATAGCACTATCATTTTGACTGCACTTTCTAAAAGCGGTGGGTGTTTTACCAATCTCATAAAATTAGTTTTCACCCTGTCTAGATATTGCTTTTCTATATCTGTGATTTCTGGAAGAGTCTCAAACCACTCTGTAAAAAAATCTTCATTTTCAGCTTGTTTCAGACCAAACTTTGCTTCTAAATCAGCAAGGCTGATATTATGCGCTTGGATGACTTGAACCATAATATTATTCAACTGGATATATTACTATCTAACAGTTTGAGTTGTTACTTCGATGATAACGTTACTGGTTTCCACATCGATTTGACCAATCTGACTCACTTTGGATTTTACGTGGCTGCCAATTCCTGTAATTTAGTTAAAACTGCCTGAGCATGACCTTTGGTTTTTACATTGGGCCAAGTATAGACAATAATTCTATCAGGTGAAATTAAAAAGGTTGACCGAGCAACACCCATATATTCTTTACCCATAAATTTTTTCAATCGCCAAGCGCCGTAGGCTTCGATTAAAAGATGTTCTGGGTCACTTAAAAGGGCGATCGCCAAGTTATGTTTGCTGATAAATTTACAATGGGATTTACCCAAATCTGGACTTACGCCTAAAATTTTCGCTCCCAGTGCGCTGAAGTCTTGATACAACTCGGTGAAATCTTTCGCTTCGGTGGTACAGCCCGGTGTATCATCTTTGGGGTAGAAGTAGAGGACAACCCACTGACTGCTGAGGTCATCGAGAGTGACTAAATTGCCATTTTGGTCAGGTGTGGAGAAATCTGGTGCTGGTTGTCCGACTTGGGGAATGTTGCTCATAATGGGATGTGAGAGATTGTGTAAGCGTAGCTCGTCGTAGACATCGCTTTAGAATTGTACATATAGCTATGCTTTCTTTGATTGGAACTTAGACAAAAAACACCGATAGAAGAACCTTTTTCCCACAATGACTGAAACTTTACAAGAGTGGAAAGACCGATTAATCGACGATCTTCGAGTCATCAAATCCGAAGAATTTGTAGATGAAGACAGTAAAACATGTTACTGCATTTATAGTTTTAGTCTTGATGCTGTGACATTTGTTGATAATGAAGTAATTCAACTATTGCAAGAACGAGGAATCAAAGAGTTAGATAAACTGCCTGAGTAATTAGGTTTCCCTATCACTCATTCATCTTTGCTTAATATGAAAAAAGCCCTCTCACTAAGTTGAGAGAAATGCCTACCGTGTACACTTATATTGATACGCCATAATACAATACATTTCAGTTAAGGGTTATTGGTATAGATAATTGGTTTTTCAAGACCCGATAAATCGCGTCTCTACATGAGGGTTTTGTTGCTCATTCTGAACTGTATTGCGCCATAATAATGACTTAACCTACAGGTATTTTTGTTTATCTATTCTTACTCTTCAAAGTTCACATGACTAAAGATATGCAACGCCAATTTACCAACCGCGATGAGTTGGTAGCCTACCTGCGCGAACAATTCCCAGGTGCAGCGGAACGCGATAGCCACATCAGCGAAACTGTGGGGGGACGCAAAGCGGCAGAAACAGCGCTGCAAAAAATCGACCCCCTTCGCTACGCCCAAACACGTAATTTTTTCGCAGGTGCAGTCACGCGACTTTCGCCTTACATCCGCTATGGCGTTTTGAGCTTGCGAGAAATTCGAGATTATGTCCTCAACCAAGTACAAAACCAAGATGAAGCTACGAAACTAATTAACGAATTAGGTTGGCGCGATTACTGGCAACGGTTGTATATGAAGTTGGGGGATGAAATCTGGAAAGACCAAGAAGAGTATAAAACTGGTTATACTGTGGGCGAATATGCACCCGAATTGCCGCAAGATATCAGAGAAGGAACTACAGGCAGAGTTTGCATTGACAGTTTCAGTCGTGATTTGAGAGAAACTGGTTATCTACATAACCACGCCCGAATGTGGCTAGCAGCTTATATTGTCCATTGGCGGCGTATTTGTTGGCAAGCTGGAGCCAAATGGTTTCTTGAGCATCTTTTAGATGGAGATCCTGCTAGTAATAATATGTCATGGCAGTGGGTTGCTAGCACGTTTAGTCAGAAACCGTATTTTTTCAACCGTGAGAACTTAGAACGCTACACCAAAGGCATTTATTGTCAGAAATGTCCCCTTTACGGTCATTGTGATTTTGAAGGCAGTTATGAAGAATTAGAACAGCGACTTTTTCCCAAAGGTGAATTTAGCAAACAACCTAATAGCCAAAGTTGGCAGCGTGATAAAAAAGGGAAGAGGGGCAGGGGGCAGGGGCAGGGGAGCAGGGGAGCAGGGGAGATGAGGGAGATGAGGGGACAAGGGGATAAACAAAACTCCTAACTCTTAACTCTTAACTCTTAACTCAGCACTCATTACTCATTACTCATTACTCAGCACTCCTAACGCCCAATGCCCAATGCCCAATGCCCCATAACAAATGACAAATGACAAATGACTAAACCAATTGTTTGGGTACATGGAGATTGCCTCAGTCCAAATAATCCCGCATTACACAAATACCCTGATGCTCCAGCTATCTGGGTTTGGGACGAGGCTTTGATAGAAGAATGGCAATTGAGTCTTAAACGTCTGACTTTTATCTACGAATGTTTGCTAGAGTTACCTGTTGTTATTCGCCGTGGCGATGTGGCACAAGAAATTTTAGCTTTTGCTCAAGAACATGATGCTAATTTAGTTGTCACAGCCAATAGTCCCAGTCCCCGATTTGATGATATCTGTAATCAAATGGAGCGTTCTATAGCAGTGGAAGTGTTAGAGGTAGAACCATTTTTTAGCTATGACGGCTATATTGACTTGAAACGGTTCTCGCGCTATTGGAAAGTGGCGCAAAATTATGTTTATCAAAAGCCCTTACCCTAAATCTCTCTTATAAATTGGGCTACGGTGTACACACATCTTGGTAATGAAGCATAAATCCTGGATTTAAGTAGGTCGGCGTAAATAATTATTGTTGGGATAAGGCAGGGGGCAGGGGGAAAAAGACTTTTGGGATTTTGCACAGATACGGTAATCATAAGTGATTAGCCGGACATGATATAAAAGCATGATTTCTCAGCTTTGTGTATACACCGTAGACAATTGTTTTTATATTTTCCATAAATGAATTTAGTTGCTCTGTATCCTTTTTGTCTTCGGTCAAAGTAGAAGTTGCTACAAGCTGCGCAAAACACCGAAACGCGAAGGCAGAAGCTCTTACAGGCTGCGCGAAACACCGAAACGTGAAGACAGAAGCTCTTACAGAGAAGACGGAAGTTGCTACAGGCTACGCAAAATACAAAAGTGTTAAAGCAGAAGTTGCTAAAGGGAAGGCAAAACAGAGAAGTTTCTTATTATACAAAGAAATTTATCTGCCATTGTCATTTGGAAACCTACTTAGTAATAATAGAGTTTTCAACAGACTCTATCAAAAATTAAAGAGGTTGATAATCAAAGTAGGTATTTTTTGAGCGCTATTGATTGCCATGTTTATCTTCAATAAAAAATATTTTTACCTCACACTTTTACTATTTTTAATAGAGGTATATATTGCAGTTTTTATAAATGATAGTTTTATTCGTCCTTTTATCGGTGATGTTTTAGTAGTTATATTAATTTATTGCTTTGTCAAAGCTTTTTGGAATATACATTCATCTATAGTCGCTTTATCAGTTTTTGCCTTTTCTTGTGCAATCGAGATTCTGCAATATTTTAATTTTGTAAATAATTTAGGATTACAAAAATACAAGATTCTGGCTGTTGCTTTGGGAAGTGTATTTGATTGGAAAGATATTATTGCTTATGCAATAGGTATCATAATAGTCTTATGGTTGGAAAATAGAACATGATTACTCGATCGAGTATTTTGCGGCGTTCAATAGGGGGAGTAAATTCACAAATAATATTCTAAATTCCATCATATCCATCTCCAATACAGATCAGTATAGGAGCTATGATTTGGCTGTTAATCCAATTAGAGCCTACTTATAAAGTAAATATTAAGGTAGAGTGTGTTACGGCTGTGCAAGGATTTGAAAGTTTAAAAGAGTAAGAATCAGCCGTAACGTACCGAGAAACATGGTGCGTTAAGCGTTGCTATAACGCACCCTACAATTTAAGGTTTACTTTATAAATCATCTCTTAGACTACAAGATTATTTTCTTGGAATGAAGCTGCGATCGCAACCAAGTTGTGAACACGTACAGCCTCATAATCTTCCCAGTCACAGGGTTGTCTGATTCCTCCCTTACCTCATATTTTTGTAACAATCTTTTGGTTTTACTTATTTATTATTTTTGGGAGGATAGAAACTGGGATGCATTGGTTTTCTTCTTTTTCTTTGGAGATTATAAGGCATTTCAAAAACTAATTTATTACCCATAACATAGTATTGAAATCGACGTTTTATAATATCGTTAAATCTAGAAATAAAATCAGAAAAAACGCTCGGATTTTTTGTAAGTTCTCTCAGTGCTAATAACCAATCTCTTTCTTTGAGAGGCAATAAAACTTGATAGTAAGCTAAATTTCTGTTATAAACTGCAAGATTATAAGACAGAGCACGCATTAAATCTGAATCTTTTCTCACAAATTTTTGCTCCATGAAAGAAGAAGTAGACATGCAAGATTGATTTAGACGTTTTAATCGGCTTTCACGTACAAGAGAAGAAGAGCGTGAACGGTAGAAATAATAGGCTTCTGGCACTAGAAAAAAGCGAGCGCCATTAATTAAGCATTTCATGTCAAGCCAAAAGTCCTCAGCTATGCTTAGGGTTTCATCGTACTCAATGCTGTGTTTAACTAAAAACTCTCGTTTGAATATAGGCTTACTTAAACCAAGATGCAGCCCTGCTTTTCCGTAGACATCAGTCTCTACGAAATAAACGATATCAATTTGGAGAATTTTATCTATATGTTTTCCACTTTCTTGAATCAATGTACTCCAAGGAGATGTTGCACCATCTTTGATAAAATAAATATCGTCTGCAATCATATCTGCATTTGCTTGTTCTGCCAGCAACACAAGCTTTTCTAATCTTTCATGAGCATACCAGTCATCTGAATCAAGAACGGCAATCCATTCTCCTTGGGCTGCTTTGAGAGCAATATTACGCGCAGCAGAAACACCAAGGTTTTGTGGATTAACTATCACTTTGAGACGTTCATCGGTAAAACTTTTTGCAACTTCTACAGTTTTATCAGTTGACCCATCATCGACAACGATAACTTCAAGCTCAGTGAGTGTTTGATTTAAGACTGACTCTATTGCTTTCTTAATATAAACTTCAGTATTGTAGGCAGGGATAATTATAGATACTTTAGGATTCATCAAACTAAACTCCTGACTAATCGCTATGTGCTGAGATTACAATGTTAAAATTCCCAAGAAAGTTTGTTGAAGTAAAAATTCAGAAGTCAAAATCATGTATTCTCTTTGAGAATAATTTATTTTTTCATAGCGTAATCATCAATGGTTTTTACTTATTTATATTACAGATAAGTGAGACTTATTAAAATTTTAGTTTGAATGAACTGCATACACGAGTTGTATACTAGCACAACTATGACTGCTCTTGTGAAAAGTCAAAATTTTGATGATGTAACTAGTTGTTGTAAGCTTTTGGGAACTTTTATGCATGTTCTTCAGATTTTTCTGTGTGTTAATAGCCTGATAATTGATGAATTGAACAAAAAGTAATGTTGGGCATATTTTCCACGACTGCTTATGTTTCGTTCCCGTGATGTACATGCCAGTCAAGAATTTTAACTCGCTTGATTTGTCCTATTTCTAAAGCATAAAGGGTAGCGTAGACGCTTTGCGGCTTGTCGCTAGACATCGCGGCATTCCAAAAAATGCAAAAGTCCATCTCTTCATCTTTGAGTGCCTTTAAAAAAGTGCTTATCTTGCCTTTTTTGCTCTCTTCGGTGACAGCGCCAATCGTGCCTAATATTCGGTATAGCGACGCGGTGTATAAACCCAGATATTACCATCGCGGCGGTTGATAGTTCGGGTTTTTGTGGAACCAACGAGAATAATTGTCCGCATATCAGCGCTTGCTGGTGTTAACTGCTCAAGTGCGATCGCTTTTATCGTTTGTCCTGGACGACCGAGATTCCGGGCCAATACTACTGGTGTATCTGGCGTTCGATGTCGCAGCAAAATATTTCTCGCTTCTGCCAGTTGCCAAGTACGCTCTTTGGAAACAGGATTGTAGAAAGCAATAACGAAATCAGCCTCAGCCGCCGCCGCAATTCGTTGGGCGATCGCCGACCAAGGTTTCAAGATATCAGAGAGAGAAATCGCACAAAAATCATGTCCCAGGGGCGCACCAATGGCTGCTGCTGCTGCCTGCATTGCAGAGATGCCTGGGGCCACATGAATGTCGATACTGTCCCATTCTGGTTTGGCATGGCGATCGCACACCTCAAAAACCGCTGTTGCCATTGCAAAGATACCGGGATCGCCAGATGAAACTACAGCTACATATCGTCCAGATGCGGCTAAATCTAAGGCCATCTTTGCTCGTGCTTCTTCTTCGCGGTTATCAGATTCATGCCGTTCCTTGCCATCAGCCAGAGAACCAACTAAATCTAAATAAGTTTTATAACCCACTAGGTCAGTTGCCGACTTGAGAATCTCCTTCACTTCTGGAGACATCCACAGCGAACCACCAGGGCCTGTACCAATAATCGCTAACCGTCCCCGTGGCTGACCAATGGTGTTGGGGTCAATTGGTTGGGGAGCAATAGCGATCGCAATGTGGGGAGATGGAGATAAGGGGGATGTACCTGTGGCGGCGATCGCTGCGGCTTGGGCGGGGCTATAACCTTGTGAAAGTAGACTTTCTAGCTGATTTGGGGTAAAAAAGCGGGTGGGCACTTTTAAGGTGCTAGCTACCGCGTGGATTGCGGGATCGGCGGCGGCGGTAATGGGTGCAAATATCCCGGCAACCGATGCTTTTTCTAGTTTGGCATCAACTAGTAGCTGTTGTACTAAAGCTACTGGATCGTCAATCATGCCACTCATTGCGATCGCGATCGTTGCTGGATGGTAGACAAGACAATTAGCTTTAGGAGTCACCAAACGTTCTGTAACTTGAATGGTCAAATCTCCCTTGGGATCTATGGGCAGTTTACTATTGCTCAACCAAGGCGCTATTCCTTCGAGCTTGACTTGCGCGCCAGCTAGGACATCTGAGATAAATGTCTTCGCATCATCTGGGTTCGCTAAATGGTATCCAGGGGGAGGAGATAACAGCGTTGTGCCCAAACGTAAATCACCTGTGGTCGTAATTGCAGGTTTGACATCCAGCGTTTCAGCAATGCGACGTGCCAAATCGTTTACCCCACCAAGTCCGCCCAATAGGGGGACAACAGCGCTACCATCTTCAGCCACAGCTAGCACTGGTGGTTCCTGTCGTTTATCCGAGATTACCGGAGCTAACGTCCTAATTAAAATGCCGGTGGCACAAATGCCAATCAGTGGTCTTCCTTGCACAAATAACTCGCGCAACGTCTCGCCAAAATTTGTGAAACTGACATCAACCTGCGATGTACGACCCTCTAGACCGTATAACGTTGCTCCTGGCAAGACGCTGATTATTTTACGTGCTACTGTCACGCTATTTTGACCTAGTACTACAATGGCGGGTGCAACATTCATGATCGTAAGTAGATATCTTGCAAAATTTGATATCCTTCAAATGAAACCACAGATTTAGACATGTAGCGACTTCACATTTACAAGCTTGCAGAATTGAGAGTGTCATATCTACGACGGGCAACTTTTGGAGAAGCTACGCCAACACCTACGCGCGTGCTGTCCTCATAATAGCTGTTAAAAACCTATTTTGGGTTTATCCTATATTAGGTTTTAGAATTTAAATGAGTTTAGCGATATGTAATAACTCTCATCGAGATCGAATAAACCATCGCCAGAAAAAAGGCAAGCTAAAGTGCCTAAATCAGTTTTCAGCGAAGATTACAATCGGTTTCGCCAGTTACTTATAGAAGCGCGGAAAGCTGCAAAGCTCACTCAAACAGAGTTGTCAGCAAAGCTAGAGCTTCCACAATCTTATGTATCAAAGTATGAACGTGGAGAGCGTCGTCTTGACGTGATTGAATTTTTACAAGTTGCCCAAGTTCTTGAAATCGATCCGCTTGCTTTTATCAAAGAACTGTTGAAATACCAAAAGGAGACATAATAATCATTATTCAATATGTTGACTTTAACGCAGCAGATACAATAATTGATACCCAATACCAAAACGAATGGCATGAGATTAGTACTACTCTCACTAAAATGCCTTTGCATATCAAGGCTTCAGATCAAGCTGGAATTCAAGGTAATGCAATATTCGATCCAGTAGGTACAAACGAATATATTAAAGCTGCTTTTATTCATGATGGCTGGCAATCAAATATTCCTATTCCGGCACCTTATAGATTTTTAGGTACAGATGTTGATTTTGTTAAAACTGGCATTATCATTGAAATTCAATTTTCTAACTATCCCTTTCTACTCAATAACACTTTGCGCTCAGAATTGTTCTTCAAAGCTAAAACTGAATTTGTTGGATACCCGACTAATTTGGTAATTATAGTAACAAAGGCTCTGATGTTTCCTGCCTCCAATAGCACTCTTTATTACGAGCAAGCTGTTAATCAGTTAACAGCTTTGGCTAAAAACCAAGTTTTTGATGTACCAATCAGACTAGTTGGATTATTTGAACAACAAAATACAATAGTGCCTATCATCTGGACTGAGTATTTATCTAAAAGATATTCGAGAACTGGAAATACTAGAGTTAATCGCCAATGCCAAATTATTGCGGGACGTTCAGCCCGTAGTCGTTGTCTAATTAACTTATTGTAAAAATTAATCTATTAAGTCCATAATCTCAATTCAATTTGTTCTACTTCTTCTACTTGTTTTACTATTTGATTTTGTAAAGAGGTCTTTTTACCATTACCATTAAGCTTTGCATCTACTGGAATCTCTTCACCTCTTAGATTAGCTGCAAAAGCAGATTCTTCATAAATTAATCTATCTTCCATTGCTTGCAAGTGATACTCTTCTGGATAAATCTTTGCTTTGCTGCGTTCTGAAGCTTTATTTCCTACTTGCACATCAAACTTAAATTTATCAATAGATTGACCAGTTTTTTCAACATAATCACGCAATGTTTTTAAATTTGGAAAACAACCATTTTTATCTGGATTGCCACTGAGACGACGCAACGCAACTTGATGATATTTCGCTTCAATTTCTGACCCGATAAAATGACGTTTACGATCTCTCGCAACTACTGCCGTAGTACCCGATCCCATAAATGGATCTAAAACAATATCATTTTCGTTAGTTGTAGCTAATATAATTCTAGCTACCAAGTCTTCTGGAAATTGGCAGGGATGTATAGTTTGTTCTTCATGATTGTGCTTAACATTCCGAAACAGCCAAATATCACCAGGATTTTTACCTTCTGGATTGCATGAAAGTTCCCCCTTTCGATTTCCTCGATAATGTTTCTTGTTTTGATATTTTTGGGGAACTCTAATAGCATCTAGATTAAATTTATAGTTATCTGATTTAGTAAACCAAAGAATAGTTTCATGTCTACAAGAAAACTTTTTCTGGGCATGAAGACCATGTTGCCTAGCCCATATAATTCGGTTGCGAGGAATTAGTCTGCATGACTCCAAAATCGGAAAAAAGCGAATATCCAAAGGAATCAGCATTCCTCGGTCAGAAAAAGCACCAACTTGCCAAAACAGTGAACCTGTATTTTTGAGAATCCGGCTACATTCAAGCAGAACGGCTGTTTGTTCTGCCAAATAAATCTCAAGAGCTTGCCTTGATTCGTATTCTTTGCCTAGATTATAAGGTGGAGAAGATACAACTAAATCAACACATTCATCTGGCAGATTACTCAGCATTTGTAAGCTATCCTCCAAGAGAATCTGGTCTAAGGGTAGATTCTCTCTATTAGTCTTCATTACGATACCTACTTTGCAAGTAATACTAGGCTTTTGTCATAATAACCTATTTTAGGTTATTAGCAAATTTAAATAGTAGACGAAATATAATACCATACTTACTTTAACAATATACCTTGCCGCCGTAGACATACATACCTAAAGGCGATGGAGAAGCGATCGCATTCTCTCAAAAAAGCGCGTAGACGCAAAGCGGCTTGTCGCCAGACATCGCTTGTTAAATTGGAGATTGGGACTCCAACCAAATATCCAAAGAATTTCTTCCCCAATCTCCAGTCTCAATTCAATTCGCTTTACGTTCTTTCAGAACTCGATCTAGCAAGTCTCTTGCAGGTTGTGCTTTAGCCAACGCTACTTGATGGTCATTATAAGCACGAACAAGGCGAGAAAGACTGCTCACACCTGTCTTAAGTTGCTCAAGTTCTTCACCAGCAACTAGTTCTCCATCAAGCATCCGCCCAATCAACGGTTTGATATCGCCTACTTCTTGCCGGACTTTTTGGAGCTTTTCTAAAGAACTCAGCAAGGTTTTTAGTGAGTTCAATATGTCGTCAATATCCTGGGCATCCTCCACTGGCTCAGGTGGATTTTCAATTGCGATCGCATTTTTGTCTGAAGCTGTAGGCAATTCCTCTACAGACGTTTCACTTGTAACCCCGTTTGACCGTGCCATCAACGCTTCCTCAAGGAATTTTCCTCAGTGTATCGCTGATTTCAAGTTGCCAAAGATAGTATTGTTATAATTCGTTAAATAAATACTTGTACAAATCAACTCTACGTTGCGATCGCGAAACCAAAAAATTCCTTTAGCTTTAAATCAGGGCTATTTGATTCTATTTTGAGAATTCAATTGGTATAGGTATAAGTAAAAACAACGGATAACATATAAACATAGCAATAATGATTGATTTTGAACCTTGGGATAGGTTGTTGCGTCAGTATGTCGATCGCCAAGGTCGTGTAAACTATATTGCTTGGAAAACTGAGCAACCTCAAGCGATCGCAAATTGGTTGTCGAGTCAAAAAAATCTGGCTTTTACAACTAATAGCAACATTTCTGAGCAATTGGCATTGTGGATCAACCTTTACAATGCGTTCACCATTTCGACAATTTTGGAGAGATACCCGCTTGAGTCAATTCGTCCGCGCATCTTAGGCATTCCCAACTGGCTGGCTTTTTTGTGGTTCTTCCAACGTCGTGCTTATTATATATTTGACAAGCATTACAGTTTAGCCCAAATAGAAAACCAAATTCTGCGGAATAAATTACAGGAGCCACGAATTCATTTTGCAATTGTCTGCGCTTCGGTTGGTTGCCCGTTACTGCGGGCTGGAGCTTATTTTCCTCAACAAGTTACTCAGCAGTTAGATGAAGATACCCGTCGCTTCATTAACAATCCTGAAAAAGTCCGTTATGACTTAGATACTAAAACGCTCTACTGTAGCAAAATCTTTAAATGGTATCGTCAAGATTTTCTTAAGGTCAAACCCTCCATTCCAGAATATATCCGCTCCTACCTAGAAACAGACCTGCCAATAAATGCCTCAACGCCGATTTCCTATCTCTACTATGACTGGAGCCTGAATCAGCGAATATCTTGATAAAATTGCTTGAGATAATTTGCATCAACGCCAATTCCCCACAAAAAACCGATATAAAGGTAGATTGCGTTTGCTTTCCAGCTACCCCATTTTGCGACGCGACGATCTGAAGAGTGAACAATGCGGTTCACCAGATAAATACGTCCTTTTTTAACCAATCTCAGGCATAAATCTCCATCTTCCATAATCGGTAATGTCTCATCAAATCCATTGCAATCCCAAAAGTCAGTGCGACGACAAAACATTACCTGATCTCCGAACAACAGGCGCAATCCTCGAAAAAACAGGTGAGGCTTAAATAGTAGTGGTGCATAGTAGGTTTTTAAATAATTATGTAGAGAGATGCCCCAGCGAGTCGTTTGAGATCCACTCATCAGAGAAATAAACCCCCCACAGGCAATGGTTGACTCTACTAAAGTTTGCTCTATTACAGTGATTAAGTCATCCGGCACCCAAGTATCTGCATGAAGAAAACAAAGAATATCTCCAGTTGCAGCCGATGCTCCATAATTCATCTGAATAGAACGCCCACGCTGTTCAGATGAAAGAACTTGTACGCCTAGCGATTGATTGAATGACCCAAAGCATTGCTTTGCAACTGCCACTGTCCGATCATCGCTGCCACCATCTACTACTATCACTTCAAAAGCAGGCGGATTAAGTAAAGTCAATTGGCGCAATGTCCGCTCTAAGCTAACTGCTTCGTTTAAAGTAGGAATGATAATCGAAACTTGAGACATGCAGTATAAGTAGTAGTTCGCTTTCGTGACGCAAGCGGGGTAAAGGGTAAGGGGAAAAGGGACTCATGTTTTTAATCCCTTTCCCTTTCCCCTTTAACCTTTCCCCAACCTCCACCTGGCATTTTTGGGTTGGCAGAGTAGTAGTTTTATCGTTGCTTTTATTCTACTTGCTTAATGTTGACAAGCTCTTAATCCAAAGGTCAACACTCCTGAGTATGATAAATAGCTTTTAGCAGTTTTCCCCAGATTGCATTGTAAGGATGTACAACCTTTGTCGGATGACCATTTTGAAAAATCAGCCTGCCTTCGTTTGCCCACTGAAAAATTCCACCACTCAAGTTATAAATGCACTTAATCCCGGCTTCATCTAGTTTTTGGGCTAATTTTGCGCTCCGGTAGCCAACAGCACAGTACACAACAATTGGTCTATCTTGGGAAACTGTTGAAACTGCTGTTAAGTCATCTGTGAGAGGATCTATGCGTAGTGCTGTTTCGATATGACTAACTGCATACTCAGTCTGACTTCGTGCATCTAGTAATAATGGATGGGGCTTTGTAGAATCTAATAGTAATTGAGCTAATTGGTTACAATTAATTTCCTCAACAGTAGGAAACTGAAATCCAATCAGAAGTTTAATAAAGTTAAAGGTGAGCGATCGCACTTGTGAAAAAACTCTCTGGTTGAGAAACAATACTGACTGGGGCTGTGTTTCATATTTAATCGGAAAAAACTAGTCAAAAACAGGCGATCGCATTGGCATCAACTCTCCAAAATCAACAGATAACTCATCCAGATTAGCTTATTTGCAAGTAAATATACTTATAATAATTACAGCATTTACTAATCACCTGCGATTATTTATGGCAATTCTTCAACTGATTGAACCCGAAGTTAAAAATCTGGGTGGTTTTTCTGCCCGCCGCAGTTTGCCATATCCTAATCGCCAAACGGTTGGGCCGTTTATCTTTTTCGATCATCTTGGACCGTCCGTTATGCCCCCCAATCAAGGCATCGATGTCCGACCACATCCTCATATTAATCTAGCAACGGTAACTTATTTATTTGATGGTGCTTTGATGCATCGCGATAGTTTGGGTACTGTGCAGGAAATCCAACCAGGTGCAGTCAACTGGATGACAGCAGGAAAGGGGATTGTCCATTCAGAACGCTCGCCTGACTTTGACCGTCAGCAAGAAACTACTATTCATGGCATTCAAACCTGGGTTGCCTTACCTGTTGAACACGAAGAAACCGAACCAACGTTCATTCACTATCCGGCTGAAATCCTTCCCTCCTGGGAAGAGAATGGCGTTACGATCAAACTTATTGCTGGGCAAGCATTTGGCTATACCTCACCTGTAAAAGTTCTCTCACCTATCCTCTATTTAGATGCAGTGTTGTCTGCTAACACCCACTTCACTATCCCTACAGATTATTCACAAAGGGCAGTATACAGTGTCACAGAGGGATTGAGGATTAATGGTGAACCGATCGAGCAATATCGTCTCGCTATTCTAGAGCCAGGCGATCGGGTTGAGGTTTCTGCTACAGCTGCTGCTCGATGTATTATTATTGGCGGTGAGCCGTTAGGTACACGCTACAAATGGTGGAATTTTGTCTCTAGCCGACCAGAGCGAATAGAGCAAGCGAAAGCTGATTGGCGCGACTATCGCTTTGCTAACGTGCCAGATGAAACGGAGTTTATTCCACTGCCAGAAGTGGTAACAGAAGCTAATCCTTTTTCATAAGTGTGTCACACTTCGATATCACTGGACAAGAGGGAGCAAATTGTTGAAAGTCAGCGTCAGGAGTAGATAATTCAACTAAAGTTTTAGGTGTAAATAGATGCACAATGGTTTTAGGAGTAAACTGCCACTACTACTGACATTCTGCTTATTTACTAGCTTTTTGCCTGCCTCTGGTTCAGTTTTATGTCCAGCCGTTGCCTCTGATGAATACTATAAAATAGCTAGAAATTATGGCAGAGATGGACGCACAGGAACCGATGGGCGATCGGGTAGAGATGGTAGCAGCGGTAAAAACCAAAATATTTTTGTCAATGGTTCACCTGTAAATCTTGACTTGTCTGGTAAAGATGGTGAAGACGGGGAAGACGGCGAAGATGGTTATCAACCTGACTGTGGTTCCCGACGCGATGCCGACGGCGGGCTACGCCAACGAGTTAGCCATGATATAAACGCACCAGATGGTGGTAGTGGTGGTAATGGTGGCAAAGGAGGAGATGGGGGAAATGGTGGTTCTTTGACAGTGTATTACAGCAATTTAGCAGACTTACGGAATATTTCTGTTCGGGCAACTGGTGGAGAAGGTGGGCGCGGCGGTAGAAGTGGTAGGGGTACGGAAGGCTGTAACTGTCACAGACGAAGATGGGAAGTAAAAACCTGCCAAGGAACTCCTGGTAGCCCTGATTATAAGTGTACCGAAAAGGTTTATCGATGTAGCGATGGTAGCGATGGGCGAGATGGCAGCGATGGTAGCGATGGTAGCCAAGGGCGCTTAGGAACTTTGAGTATTGTCAATAGTAAGGAACCTTTGGCAGCTGATACTCCAACTGTGCAGCTAGCAATGTCGGAACTGATAAACAAACAGTTTCAACTCTCGAAGAATAAGTGGAATCAACGCATAGGGGCAGCTTCTCTACTTGCGCCTGGTTCTGCGATCGCCGATGATTACCTTGAGTTTGAACAGCGTCTAGAAGAGGCTTTTCAAATAGTTTGGCAAGAAAGACAACCTATTACCAGCTTTGGCAATCAAGACGTAAGACTAAATTTAACTGATAACAAACAAGTAGAAATTACTTTTTCTGAGGAATTATGGGTTGAAGGTAACAGCAAAAGTGAGGCTAATTTAACAACATTTACCGTTAACCATGCAATTCCCAAAAAAGATGTCACTCGGTTAGCTGTGGCAGAGTTTGCCGATGTCGGACAAAATCTCAACTTAAAAATAGTTGATTTGGCAGCCAAGTCTGATGCTATTAATACTCAGTTTCGCGTCAAATTCCGCGCCCAGGATAGTTCGCACGGTTTTTCTAGCTACAAAACTGAATTTGAAGGGGATATTCCCACAGAACTTGTGACTCGTGACTACAACCGTTTTATTCTAGCTTTGGGTAAGCTCAAAATTCCTGACGAAGCTTTACGCCCTGGTGTCAACGTTGATGTTGAAGTCGTAGCAACTCGTTCTTTAGGAAGACGTTCTGCCAAGCAAACTATTAGCTGGCAGGGTGCAATCCGTAAGCCTAGATAAAGAAGAATTCAGAATACAGAATTCAGAATCAAGACGCTGCGCGATCTCCTTTTGGGAGAAGAGAAGACTTTACGCTGCGCTAACCACCAGTCGTACACAATTCATTCTGACTCCTGACTCCTGAATTCTTAAGAAGATTTTTTTCCATCTGAAACCATTTGCGAGAGAATATAGGCTGCGAAATCTAGTAACTGATCCAGCAAAAAGCCAATGATGCCGATGTATAAGATTTCCTGTATTATGTAATCAGCATTGCCAGCTTTATAAGCATCCCAGAGGGTAAAGCCAAGTCCTCTTGGGCCTGTTAACATTTCTGTGGCAATAACGATAAACCAGGCTACCCAAATGCTAACTTTCAAGGCATGAAATATGTGAAAAATAGCTACTCGAAAGTTATTATTCTGTCTCTTGAAATGCCGCATCCCTATTGCTGTGTTAATAATCATTGTCCAAAGAGTTCCCACAAAAACTACTACAATAGCAGCCGAGTCGCTCTCTTGAAACGCGATGAGAGCAATAGGTAGCAAAGCGATAGGAGGGATACTATGAGGTATCTGAAATATCAGCCGAAATAGCTGATAAACCATGCTATTTATGCCGATGAAATATCCGATAAAACTACCCAAGACAGCGGCTGGAATATAACCAACAAATAACCGTTGTAGGCTAGCTAAAATGTCTAAAAACATATTATTTTCTCTGCCTCAGTTCTCATGGAAAACATTCGGTAAATACTGCGGCAACAACACAAAACAGGGCTGAGAAAAATGTATTTGATTACACATTCTATTTTGTTGCTAAAAGATTTTTTATATCTTCTCCTGTTAATTATTAATTAAAAAACTTAGGTATTATTACGATGTGATAGGAGTAGTACAAAGAAGAGGTAAAGCTTGACTTGACTAAACTTTATCAGAAAAGCAAATTTTAATTAGTAAATTAAATACAATTTCGAGAATTTATCAAAGAAGGCAGTTATTGTTATATCTGACGTGCGTAGTTTACTGCCGTAGGTCTTACCCTGAGCCTGTCGAAGGGCATCGCTCCTTGATTATCTAAGCTGATGAAACGAGCCAAAAAAAGTCTTGAACGACATATAAAAATCAATTGGATGGGTATTCAAACCCCAACCAATTGTAGAAACTTGTAAATAATGACACAGATGGCTAGTTATCTCTAATAAAAGACGCGATCGCCTTTTTTATCGGAGAACCGGAATCGTCTCTGGTATAGTACGTAAGACCTTCCTCAATGAATGCAGAAGTAGTATCTATTAACTGCTGAAGAATCACGGAATTAGTATTATCTATTTCTTCAGTGACTTTTTCCCCTGTAAATTTATTTTTCCGCTCTTCTGGAGGTAAAACAATGCGAGGATCTTTATAAGTCTCTTTTGGTTTGGGTTTAAATGTCTCATTTAAGTCAAATTGAAGACGTAAGTAACGTTTAGACTCATATCCACCCATAATTTGTCGGCAAATCGTACTATCAATCTCAGATGTAGGTTCCATGAAGATATTAGTAAGATTTTTGATCCAATCCAAACCTCTCCATTTGCTGATTTGCTTATATTGATATGGTTGACCAGTTTGACCTGTGCCAATAGAAAGGATAGAAATATCTTCTAATCGCAGATTATTTAGTTTATATTGGTGCTTGATTTCTGGAGATACTGAAGACTGGCTAATCCTCATCGCTAAACTCAAAGCTGCCAGAGCAGGGTTATTAGCAGAAACTCCTCCATCAATGTGGGGGAATTCCCAGTCACCAAATTTTTGTTTATCTACAGGTTCTAATTTATATGGTGGAAAAAAAGTAGGTGCTGAGGCAGAAGCGGTACATATTTCCCATAAATAACAGTCATCGTACCATCTGTCTCCTAAATCGGGATGACAATTTGTAAAAAAGGTGGTGTTGCGATATAGCGTATCGTAAGCAAGAATCAAAAGAATGGGTTTTTCGATATCCTTGATTCTTGTGAATTTATAGGCATCTTTGAGTACGCTAGTAATTCCATCATGAGAATATTTAGATGGAGAAAATACATCAATAATTGATTTGATGATGGATGGAAAGTTTTTGTAGCGCTCTTCTATTTCCAGAGGGAATATATCTTTACCTCTATTTTTATACATTTTAATGAGTTCATCACTCTCCTTTCCGATAGCAATCCCTCCTGCTAATATCGAACCAGTAGAAGTACCAGCAACCATGTCAAAATATTCGTGTAAAAACTCTCCTTTTCCCTGAGTTCTAATTTCTTGTTCTACTTGTTGAAGTATTCGTGCTGCAACAACTCCACGAATACCGCCACCGTCTAAAGCCAAAATTTTGAAGGCCATAGTAATTCTCTTTGATTATTTTTTTGTGGACAAGGAACGTGAGATGAACCACAATACAATTCCATTAGCTTGTTTACTCTTATCCGACTTATCCGATTTATCCGACTGGAAGAATACCTAAGTTTTTTTTTACAAATCGCCTTCTCTACGAGACACTACCTATAGCTTGCTTATCTGTAGAACGGGTATGCGTAGCATTGGTGTCAACTTAACCTGAAAGCTAGCCTCAAACCAGCTTTTAAATATTATCTCGTTATCTCGTTCCCAGTCTTCGACTGGGAATGCCGTCCTAGAGGCTCCGCCTCCCTCAACACTGTTCGGTTAAGGCAAGAGACGCGAGGAATCGCCGTCTCTACAATAGTCAATCTTTCGTAGAGACGGCGATTTATCGCGTCTTTGCGAGCGTTTAACTTGAAACACTTAGAAATACAGCAAAATTCCACGTTGTGAGCTACAGAAATACCCCACCTGCACAATCTGGCATGAAGGTTGGGGAGGAATATATCTTATGTAGTTGCTGTAAATTCAAGGTTTCAGTAAAGTTAAATAAATATTTGCTACAAGAAAGTTAAAGCTTGACCCCGCACTTGCGTATTTACCTGGCCTTTGTCATAAACTATTTCACCGCCGACAATGGTGGTTTTAGCCCAGCCGGTGAGGTTCCAGCCTTCAAAAGGACTCCAATGGCATTTGGTTAAAAGTTCTTCGCGCTGGACTGGACGGTATGTGTTTAAATCTACAAGCACCAAATCGGCATCATAACCAGGGGCGATCGCTCCCTTATTCGGAATACCATAAGCCACAGCTACAGCTTTAGACATCCAGTTCACAACTTGAGCCACAGTACACTTGCCTTCCATTGCCGCAGTTAACATCAAAGCGAGGGAAGTTTCCACCCCAGGCATTCCCGAAGGAGTATTGGGGTATTCTTGAGCTTTTTCTTCTAAGGTATGTGGCGCGTGATCTGTAGCGATGAAATCAATCACGCCATCGCACAAAGCTTGCCAGAGAACTTCGTTATCGTGGGGCGATCGCAAAGGTGGATTCATCTGTGCTAATGTGCCAATTGTTTCATAGGCACTAGTATTTAATAACAAATGCTGTGGTGTCACCTCTGCTGTCACCCAACTCGGTTTCTCCTGACGCAGCAAATCTGCTTCTTCGGCTGTTGACATATGGAGAATATGCAACCGACGTTGATATTTTTGAGAAAGTTTTAATGCTAGTTGGGTTGCCAGCAACGCCGCTTGATTATCTTGAATTTGCGAGTGAACGGCTGGATCGTGAATATTGGCAAATTCTTGGCGGCGTTGGTTGATTCTAGCTTGGTCTTCGGCATGAACGGCAATTAAGCGATCGCCTTTGGCAAATATCGCCTCCAATGCTGTTTCGCCATCAACCAACAACTGACCATGCATCGACCCCATGAAAATCTTAATTCCCGGTGTTGGCTTTGCTAAAAGCAAATCTGGTAAATTCTCTGCTGTTGCCCCAATAAAAAAGCCATAATTAACTAAGGATTTGTGTGAGGCCCGGTCTAGCTTGTCGTCTAAAGCCTGTTGTGTTGTAGTTAGGGGACGCGTATTGGGCATTTCTAAAAAAGAAGTGACTCCCCCTTTAGCACAGGCACAACTGGCGGTGAATAAATCTTCCTTGTGTTCTAATCCAGGTTCCCGAAAATGCACCTGCGGATCGATAACTCCTGGCAACAAAGTTAAGCCTTCTGCGTCAATTTCAGTGGCTAGTGGTGTTTGAGAGATTTCTGGCGCAACTTCGACTATTTGGCGATCGCGCGTCAACACATCTCCAACCATCAGTTCACCATCGGGTAAGATTATGCGAGCTTGGCGAATCAGCAACATTTTTGGCGATGACATAAAGATAACCAAGTTTAGACAGCGAGCTATGTATTACAGAGAACCATGCTTTTAGGTTAAACTTATTCGCGATCGGAGTAACCAATTTTTGCCCCACCTTAAAAAAAAGTTTATTTTTAACAATAGAGGCAGCAGGAGTTTAATTCCGCCACAAAATCTCCGATTTGGTGGACTGCAAGATAAAGTTGAACGCGAGAGCGTCTCATATAGAAGCCTTATCTAAATTCAAACCTCCTGCCCCCTACCTGGTTGTTGAGCGTAGTCGAAACACTGCCCCCTGCCTTCTTCCCAATCCACAATCTCAAATTGGTAGTCAAGATGCAAACATAATTAGGAAATTAAAATTTTCCCGTTAAGATTAACAGATAAAGTCTCACTAGGCGAGTTAATTACCTACGTCTTTCGTTAAGTTAAGTAATTTCATGCATAATCAAGTGTCTGATAACAACTCTAGTCAACAACCCGATAATTCCTGGATCGCAGAGCTAGGTAGAACAATTGTATTGAGCATCGTTCTAGCTCTGGGAATTCGTACCTTTGTTGCTGAAGCACGCTGGATTCCTTCTGGCTCAATGGAACCAACTCTGCATGGTACGCCAAACCAGTGGGAGGCAGACAAAATTATTGTCGATAAGTTGAAGTATAAATTTGCTGACCCACAGCGGGGAGATATAGTAGTATTTTCACCAACGAAAGAGCTACAAAAAGAACAATATCAAGATGCTTTTATTAAACGTATAATTGGCTTACCTGGAGAGAAAATACAACTTAAGGATGGCAAAGTCTATATCAACGACAAACCTCTCCCAGAATCTAATTACCTCAGTTCTGGGCAGACCACAGTTATTGATGTTTGCCAATCAGGGCCACAGCCACCTTTTTTGGCCAAACCCCAGACTATACCAGCCGATTCATATTTGGTACTGGGTGATAATCGTAACAGTAGTTATGACAGCCGTTGCTGGGGTGTTGTCCCTCGCCAGAATATCATTGGACGTGCTGTAGTTCGTTTCTGGCCTTTAAATCATGTTGGCGGAATCGATAAATCGCCAGTATATCCATAAATTAACAAACAATATTGCTGAAATAGCTCATTAACAAAAGAATTTTAGATTTTAGATTGGGGACTACTAAATCACCAATCTAAAATCCAAAATCCGTCTTGAAAAGTTCAGTTCGCTGTTTGCGAGATATTGCGACTTTTCGCCAAATCTCAAATCCAAATATTGCTATGACCGAAGAGGCAAAGGGGCAAGAGGCAGGGAGAGCAATCCCTGCCTCGAAGCCGTGAAGCAAAGCGGAACATGGGGTATCAAGCCCCGTCATAAAGGACGTTCTTGATTGGTCGGAGTATCAAGCTTCGTCCAATTCTCCCCCTTGCTCCCTGCTCCCCTGCCTCTTTTGACTGGTGTCTAAAATGTTTGAATTTTGAATTTTGAATTTTGAATTTTGAATTTTGAATTTTG
>NZ_JAVRCK010000063.1:0-50959 GCF_034530815.1 Nostoc sp. DedSLP03 | reverse complement strand
ATGATTGGTTGTCATCAAAAAATGCACCATAGTAAATGCCTTGCAGACGAACAGTCTACGTCTTGTCGTAGTTGATGGCGGACTTGATCGTGAATCTGCTGCCAAATACCTTTACGTTGCCATTTTTGAAAGTAGCCATACACCGTTGTATAAGGCGGAAGGTCATGAGGCAACATTTCCCACTGACACCCTGTACGTTGTACGTAGAAAATGGCATTCAGAATTTCTCGTAAATCTACTTTTACTGGATGCCCAAATCCCTTGGGCGTGGGTAAAAGAGGCTTGATAATTAACCATTCAGCATCGCTTAAATCACTTGGGTAAGGTTTGCGCTCTTGGTTTTCAATTGCGGGTAGACGGCTCATCGACAACAACATAAGTGTTATTGATTTAGCCTATAGCCTGAGTCAAACGAGGCTCTGTTCTCTTTAGATTTTCTTTACGAATCAGCTCTTATTGGGTGGTTCACAAATATCTACTAGAGTTTCCGGTAAAGGTGATGCAGGTAATATTTTTGTTAATGCCCGCGACACAATTCAGCTAGATGGGATAGTTGGCTATTCGATTGCTGGTATCAAAAGTGATGTGATAACTGGAGGTGTCGGTAATGGGGGAAATATAGAAATCACAACTGGCTTGCTGTCGTTAACAAATGGTGCAAGTATTGATACAGGTACAAATGGAATAGGTAATGCAGGTAATATCACTATTAATGCTAGTGAAACTATTAATATAGACGGTTTTAGTAGGGTTTTTATTGAACAATTAGGAGAAAGTGAATTACCCAGCCGTATTAATAGTGGCGTTAGTTTTAATGGCGTAGGTAAAGGTGGAAATATCCGCATCAACACCAGAGAATTATTCTTAAACAATAAAGGTCAAATAAGTGCTGATACCTTTGGGCTGGGTGATGGAGGTAATATTTTTATTCAAGCAGCAGAAAAAATTTCCCTCAGCGATACTAATAATATTGGCTTCACTCAAATTAGTTATACTGTTCTTGATAAGGCTAGAGGTAATGCTGGCACTATCAACATTCAAACTAGAGACTTATCATTAGATAATGCTGCGATTAATAGTTACACCTCTGGACAGGGAAATGCTGGTAATATATCGATTAAAGTTGAAGATACTTTATCTTTAAATAATCAAGCATATTTTAGTAGTGCAACTTCAGAATTAGTAGGTAATGGTGGAGATATTGATATCCAAACAGGAAAGCTCTCTTTATATAATGACTCTTATTTCTTCGCTAGCACTTTTGGCAGTGGAAATGCTGGTAATATCTCAATTCAAGCAACAGATACAATTTCTCTTGCAAATGGGAGTAGTATAAGTAACAGCATCTCCGAAACAGGTGCAGGTAATGCCGGGAATATTAATATCTTTGCAAAGTCATTTTCTGTAAGCGGAGAATCTACCATTTTTAACAGCAATCTTGCTGGTAAAGGGAATGCCGGCAATATCTCAATCAATACAAAAGAGAATGTTTCTTTCACAGATGGTTCTTTCCTGAATGCTAGTACATCAGGTGAAGGTAATGCCGGGAATATCAAAATTCAAGCAGGTGGTGCTGTGACATTTTCTGGACGCAGTGAAAGACTTAGTAGCGGAGTATCTAGCGGCGTGTTGGAAACTGGTGTAGGTAACAGTGGTAATATTGAGATTGTAGCCCGTAGTTTAGAGCTATCTGATGGCGCTGATTTGTTTACATTATCTAATGGTAAAGGCAACGCGGGTAATGTCTTGATAACTACATTAGGTGACACAACAATCAAAGATAGTAATATAGCAACATTTATTGCCACAGATGGAAATGCTGGTAAGATTGCAATTCGATCAGGTGGTGATGTCTTTATTTCGGGAAAAAGCTTTTTATCCTCCATTCTTTACCTAAATGCAGTCGGTAAGGGTGGAGATATTGAAATTCAGGGGCGTAATTTTTCTTTATCCGATGGTGCTGCTCTATATTCCACTACTGCTGGTAAAGGCGATGCTGGAAATGTGCTAATTAATGCCACTGGTGACATTTCTTTCACAAATGGTTCTAACATCAATGCTGCAACAATTGGGCAGGGAAATGCAGGTAACGTCACCGTTAATGCTGGCGGTAAATTCTCTTTTCAGGGGACAACTATCGATGGTTCTAACTTTGATACTGGCATCTTTAGCATAGTTGCAACAGATGCAGGATTCACAGGTAAAGGTGAAGGCGGCAATATTAACGTTACAGCCCGTGATTTATCTCTCAATAGTGCAGCTTTATCTGCTAGTAGCCTTGGAGATGGAATTGCTGGGAATATTAACATTAATTCCGGTACTGTAAAGCTAGATAATAAAGGAATTATTGCTGCTGCAACTACCTCTGGTGATGGTGGAAATATTAACTTAACTGCTACAGATTTATTACTATTGCGTCGTAACAGCAATATCACTACAACTGCGGGGTTAGCCAAATCAAGTGGCGATGGCGGTAACATCAATATAGACTCAAAATTCATCGTCGCCAGCCCTGAAGAAAACAGCGACATCAGCGCCGATGCATACACTGGTTCCGGTGGAAGAGTCAAAATCAACTCGCAAGGTATCTTCGGTATCGAGTCACGATCAAAGCCGACTGAGAAAAGTGATATTACTGCAAGTTCCCAATTAGGTATTTCAGGTATAACAAATATTAACGCACCCGATACCAGTTCTATTCAAAACAGCTTTACTGAAGCATCTTCAAACGTCATCGACACTAATGCACTCATCGCCAATAGTTGCATTTCACGCAGTTCCAAGCAAGGAGGTACATTCTTCATTACTGGTTCTGGCGCTTTACGTAATACTCCAGGGGATCAATTAATTTCGGTATATTCCACTGGTGAGGTGCGTAATGTTGAACCAAAATCCCGCCTTTGGAAAAAAGGCGACCCGATTATTGAAGCACAAGGAGTTTATCGACTTGCTGATGGACAGTTGGTACTCAGTCGAGAATGCCATTAAAATATAGCGCTTCTGGGTTGAGTTCAATACAGACCTAACAAGAACAGTACTCATTTGTTATTTCGGAGTACTCATTTGTTATTTCGGAGTACTCATTTGTTATTTCGGGGTACTCATTTGTTATTTCGGGGTACTCATATCATGTCCGGCTAATCACTTATGATTACCGTATCTGTGCAAAAATCCCAAAAGTCTCTTTCCCCCTGCCCCCTGCCCCCTGCCCTCTAAATGATAAGTCTTCAACCGGACATGATATCATTTTTTATTTCGGCGTGTCCATAACGCACCCTACGAAACTACTAGAAGAGTTGAAACCTATGCTGGTCATACTTGTATGTACATCGTAGCCTCTAGAAGGGAAGAGTAATGGAAGTGAGGTTTTCGGGGATCTGTGGCTTTCAAAGCCAATTACCGATCGCAATCATTGGTGCCCAATACGCAGGATTATCATAACTGATATTTATACCTTCAGATGGCGGTAGTTTTTTAGCATTAATCATTTTAATTTGGGCTTTTTGCAACGCCTCTGCAATGCTCATGCCAGCTTTGCCATAGTTGGTGTAAAATGTTTTCACTAGCTCGGATGTTGACTGATCGCTGACACTCCATAAAGATGCGATCGCACTTTTAACTCCAACTTGCAATGCAACTCCAGCTAATCCTAGTGTGGCACGGTCGTCGCCAACTGCGGTTTCACATGCAGTCAATGTCAGTAGTTCGACGTTATCTGATTTACTGTTGAGGTTTCGCAGTGAGTTTTCTAATTCGCTGATGGTAAGTTTTTGGTTTTTGCCTGTGACAATAAAGGTGTCTTCAGGAATGATCCCAAATTGAGCGTGACTTGCTATGTGGACAATAGGATATGTGGTTTTGTCAAGTGTTTTCTGAAAACTTTCGGGCGAAAAATCCCGATCTATCAGGTCGGCATGATTAGGAAATATACTTTGAACTGCGCTAACTTCATCAGGAACAGCAAAAAGCGCATCAAAAGTCTTTCCGTCGATTGTGGCTGTTTCCGTCAAACCCAAAATTAACGCCTTTTGTCTACTGCGATGACCTCCGGTCGGCCGTAAACCATCGCGTGCTTTGGGTGTGGTAAGTCGTAAACTGGGAGTTGTAGCAACTGCGTAGGTTTCGACTAAATATTTCTGTTGTTGGCTGTCGTAAAGTGCTGCCATTGGCACGCTACGCAAAAAACCATCCTGAATAAACACTAGGGTTTTGACTTTCTCCGGTTTGATATCCTCAGCAAACGGGCGAATTATCCAATCATAAAGCTGTGCCGCAGTTGTTGTATCGTAGTTAATTTCTTCTTTTCCTTTAACTAGTCCTCTGCGAAACTCGGCAATTTTTGTTTGTAATGTATTGCTGCTAACTATTGTGCTTGCACCTTCTTGATTGCGGTCTTCAATCCATTTAAATTTAGTTGCCTGATTGGGTAACTGCAATAATATCCCGGTTTTACCATCTAAAATTATCGAACTCAAAAACCCAGTATTCTTAAAGGCTACACTATTATCCTTGAGGAGTTCTCCCACTTGTTTGGGATTTAAGGCACTTAAAATGCAATCATTGCCAAAATAATTCTGTAATTCTGCTAGTTTCAAAGCATCGATGGTTTTAACTACTGCCGATAATTCTTTCGCACGTTGTTCATCTGCGATTGCACCAACTCCTAGCAAATCTAGCCGCGACTGTGCCAATCTCCGATACAATGGTCGCACAACATCGCGGAAGTCAAACTGTACATCCCTTTCAGAGGTTAAAATATCGCTGCGGATATCTTCTAGGGTATCAAATGCTCGTTGATAGGATGCGATCGCTTCTTCTTTTCGATTCTGTCGATCTAAAATGCGTCCGGCTTGCCACTCCCACAAATACAAGCTATCTTTTGCACTCAATTTATTATCTGCTGCGATGATAGCAGCTTGGGTATATTTTAATGCTACTGTTTCATTCTTTGGTTGGCATTCCCAGAAATGACCCAAAGCCCCATTAGAATAAGAGATTAAGCGATTATCTTGTAAGTTTTTACTAGCTGATAGTGATTTTTGTAGTAAGTTTGATACATCTGCATTTGGTAAAATCAGGGTAGTTGGACAGTAGGTAAAAGGTAAAGTTCCTTTAGCATCTGACTGCAAGTATGCTAAATTAATTGCCCCATAGACTTTTGTAGCTGAATCGGGTAGAATTTCAAGAACCTTCAAAGCATCGTCAACAGTTTTGTGAAACTCTGGATTATTAATAACTTTGTTCTTATTTGTCTGGGAATCCAATTGAATTAAATTTAACAATCCTCGCATTTGAGCTAAAGTTTGTTTTTGGTCGCTGGCGATTTTGGTACTTTTCTGAAAATATTGGTAAGCTTGGTTATAGTCTTCTCTAGACTTTTGACTAAATTCATTTTCTTTACTAGAAATACCAGCTTTATTTGCAGAATCGGCTTGTAACTCTCGCAATTGAGCGCGACTGCTGTAAGCATTACCCAAACTATTTAACAGCAAAAAGTCATCTTCTGGATAAAGTTGTTGAGCTACGTGCAAATATTTAATTGCTTGGTCGTAATCGCCAATTAAGCGATATGCTTCACCGAGAATTCCCAAAGCTGCAACTTGACCGCGTTTGTCGTTATATTTGGTGGCGATTTGTGTAGCACTTTCGGGAGTGCATTCTATTTGCTGACTTTTATCTACCAGTTTGCCACACAAAAGTGCGATCGCTTTGCGCGGTTGTCCCAGATTGCTGTAAACTTGGGCGAGTTCTGATTTCATCCGTCCCACTTGCTGGATATTTGCTACCGTGCTATAGTCGTTAATTGCTGCCGATAGGGATGCGATCGCAGCTTTATTTTCTCCTATTTGTTGGTAAGCACGCGCCAAATTTTCATTCACAACTGCCGTAACTGACGGATTATTTTTATCCTGATTTAATGCCTCTTGCCAATGCTCGATCGCATTAAAAAATTTTCTGTCATCATAATCTTTAATGCCTTGTTCAATTAGTGCAGTGACATCTGGAGTTTGTGCAGATACAACTTGTCCAAACAATAAACAAATTACGAGACTTGCCAAAAATAATACTTTAATCAATCGATGGCGATTTAGTTTTTGATAATACTGAGTGAAGATATAAATTAGCTTTGCATAAAGAGAAATTTTAGCGACAGAATCCGCTGCTCGAAACTTCTTTGTTTGGGAGATGCAAGGCGCGAATGGTGGTCGTAAAGGTTTAGAGAGTAAGAGCTTAAAATATTTCTTTGGGTATTTCATATTTTCATTCAGCAATGTCTGGATCTGATCTTCGGTTTAAATAAGTTCTTTTTTATACATTTTTCTGTCACAAACAATTGATAGAGAAAATACTTGTATAGATTTTTTTTAATTACCAGAAATAGGAATCGAAAACTGAGTTTTGGGAAAGTGTGCAGTTTTCTGCAATTTGTCTTGCATCTAGTAACTAGAAGTGCAAGCTACATAGATTTGGAAAAAAGCGACACAATAATTGAATCACAAGGATTGTATCGCTTACCAAATGGGCAACTAATCTTGAGCCGAAGTTGTTAAAATGAAATATTCCACATATTAAATCATACCTCACTCAAATTGAAGACATTTGGGGTATTTTGTTTTTCGACTGTACACCAAGATTATCACTATTACTATTACTTAGACTTCCATCTCTATTGACACTCTGAATCTTCTTTGTACTTTCACCCACATTACTGCTGTTTTTACTACTACCCCCATTAATAAGATTTACACCACCTGCAATCAAAGCAGTACCTATAACAGGAGACGTAAAAACTCCAGTTACTATTAACGCAACTCCTAGCAAGTCTTTGAATAGACTTCCTCCTTTAATATCTAAACTCTCAGCATCAGTAAGTTCATATAATATGTCAGATTCAGAGGAATTAAGATCATTAATTTTTACAGTAGCCATGAAATAATCTCCTAGCTTAAGTTGTTTGATTTTCGATTTTTTTAAATAAAAAAATCGGTTAATGAGGTTATGTTTTAAACATTGAGTAAAGAATAAACCTTATCGGTGATTCCTCATCAGTAAGTTTTTCACAGAACCAGGGAGCGATCGCATTTTCTCAAAAGATAACGGGAAAAGTCAGGGTAAAACAAATATTGCACACATGAGGAAAGTAGCATATACAGTTTTCTGCAAAATGCCACGCACAATTATGCGATCGCACGATACCAAATTATGCAACTATATTTGCATGAAAGGTAAATGTATTATCTAGTCGTTTACCCGATTGGAAATTTTATTTTAATTTCTCCAAAGTAAATTATTTATGAATCAAGCAGATAATCCGGTAAAAGATAGTATTAAAAATATTCTTTATTTATGCCTAATATCGACTGCATTCAGCCAAGCAATGCCCGCCTCAGCACAAATCACACCCGATAACAGCCTGGGTGCAGAAGCTTCTCAACTCAATCAAAATGTGTTAATTAATGGCGCACTGGGCGACAAAATTAACGGTGGTGCAATACGCAAAAGCAATCTTTTTCATAGTTTCAGCGAGTTTAATATCCAAGATGGGCAACGAGTGTATTTTGCCAACCCAACTGGAATAGAAAATATATTGACGCGGGTAACAGGTGGGAATGCATCGAATATTTTCGGGACTTTGGGCGTTGATGGCGCAGCAAATTTGTTTTTGATTAATCCTTCGGGTATTTTATTTGGGCAGAATGCACAGTTAGATGTGCAGGGGAGTTTTGTCGGGACAACAGCCAATGGAGTGCAGTTTGGCAATCAGGGGATTTTCAGTGCGACAAACCCCCAAGCGCCGCCATTGTTGACGGTAAATCCTTCGGCGTTGTTTTTTAATCAGATTAATCAAGGTGCAGGAATTCAAAATAACTCAATTGCACGAGCCGGAACAGACCCAGCAGGTTTTAATGCATTTGGTTTACGAGTAGGAGATGGTAAAAGTTTGCTGCTAGTGGGCGGTAATGTCAGCATGGATGGGGGACGATTAAATGCTTATGGTGGAAGAGTTGAGTTAGGAGGATTAACAGCATCTGGAAATGTCAATCTTCTTTTTAATGGTGATAATCTCAGTTTGAAATTTCCTGAGAATGTGACTCGTGCTGAGGTATCACTTACTAATCAAGCGCGTGTGTCTGTAAAAGCTGCTGGTGGCGGTGATATTGCAGTTAATGCCCGAAATCTAGAGATATTAAACAAAAGTGTGCTTGATGCTGGTATTGTGGTCGGTTTGGGGACACCTGAGACTGTTGCAGGAGATATTACGCTAAATGCTACCGAAGAAATCAAAATTGTTGATTCTGAGAGCAGAAATTTAGTGAACTTGGGAGCAAAAGGCAATGGGGGTAACATTACTATCGATTCTGGTGACTTATCATTACGAGACGGCGCTTTACTTACCACCTCAACTTATGGACAGGGAAATGGAGGGAATGTGACAGTGAATGCAAAAAATGCTGTTGACCTTGCAAATAATGCTATCATCGGCAGCGTGGTGGGAGCCGAAGGTGTGGGTAAGGGTGGTAATATCGACATCAATGCAGCAACTTTGTCACTCACTAATGGCGCTTTACTGGCAACCTTTACTAGTAGTTCAGTTGATACCTACCGAGCAGGAAGAGGGGATGCAGGCAATATCAATATTTTGGTAGGTGACTTATCATTACGAGATGGCGCTAGAATTGATGCCGACACTTCTGGACAGGGGAATGCAGGGAATGTAAGAGTGAGTGCAAAAAATGCTGTTGACCTTGCAGGCAATGCTAGAATCTTCAGCGGGGTGGGAGCCGAAGGTGTGGGTAAGGGTGGTAATATTGACATCAATGCAGCAACCCTATCACTCACTGATCGCGCTCAACTGCAAACCTTTACTAGTGGTTCATCTGATAGCTTCCCAGCAGGAAGAGGGGATGCAGGCAATATCAATATTTTGGTAGGTGACTTATCATTACGAGATGGCGCTAGAATTGATGCCGACACTTCTGGACAGGGGAATGCAGGGAATGTGAGAGTGAGTGCAAAAAATGCTGTTGACCTTGCAGGTAATGCTAGAATCTCCAGTAGGGTGGGAGAGGGAGGTGTAGGTAAGGGAGGTAATATCGACATCAATACAGCAACCCTGTCACTCATTGATGGCGCTCAACTGCTAACCTTTACTAATAAAGCATTTGATACCCAACCAGCAGGAAGAGGGGATGCAGGAAATGTCAATATTTTGGTAACAGGCGCTGTTGATATTGCTGGGGATAAAAATGGTGTTCCCAGTGGTATTTTCAGCTATATTGACACAGGAACAGTTGGCAATGGGGGTAACATTACCATTGATTCTGGTAACTTCTCATTACGAGACGGCGCTGTACTTCGTGCCTCAACTTCGGGACAGGGAAATGCGGGGAATGTGACAGTGAGTGCAAAAAATGCTGTTGACCTTGTAAACGCTCGTATCCTCAGCACGGTAGAAGCAGGAGGTGTAGGTAAGGGAGGTAATATCGACATCAATGCAGCAACGCTGTCACTCACTGATGGCGCTCTACTGCTAACCTCAACTTTGGGACAGGGAAATGCGGGGAATGTGACAGTGAGTGCAAAAAATGCTGTTGACCTTGTAAACGCTCGTATCCTCAGCACGGTAGAAGCAGGAGGTGTAGGTAAGGGAGGTAATATCGACATCAATGCAGCAACACTGTCACTTACCGATGGCGCTTCACTGGAAACCTCAACTTTGGGGCAGGGAAATGCGGGAAATGTGACAGTGAGTGCAAAAAATGCTGTTAACCTTGCAGATAGTAACATCCTCAGTACGGTGGAAGCAGGAGGTGTAGGTAAGGGAGGTAACATCAATATCAATGCAGCAAACCTGTCACTCACTGATAGCGCTTCACTGCGAACCCTCACTAGTAGTGCATTTGATACCCAACCAGCAGGAAGAGGGGATGCAGGAAATGTCAATATTTTGGTAACAGGCGCTGTTGATATTGCTGGGGAGAAAAATGGTTTTCCCAGTGGGATTTTCAGCCTTGTTGACACAGGAACAGTTGGCAATGGGGGTAACATTACCATTGATTCTGGCGACTTCTCATTACGAGATGGCGCTATACTTGTAACCTCAACTTTGGGACAGGGAAATGCGGGAAATGTGACAGTGAGTGCAAAAAATGCTGTTAACCTTGCAGATAGTAACATCCTCAGTACGGTGGAAGCAGGAGGTGTAGGTAAGGGAGGTAACATCAATATCAATGCAGCAAACCTGTCACTCACTGATAGCGCTTCACTGCGAACCCTCACTAGTAGTGCATTTGATACCCAACCAGCAGGAAGAGGGGATGCAGGAAATGTCAATATTTTGGTAACAGGCGCTGTTGATATTGCTGGGGAGAAAAATGGTTTTCCCAGTGGGATTTTCAGCCTTGTTGACACAGGAACAGTTGGCAATGGGGGTAACATTACCATTGATTCTAGTGACTTCTCATTACGAGACGGCGCTGGACTTGTTGCCTCAACTTTGGGACAGGGAAATGCGGGGAATGTGACAGTGGCTGCAAAAAATGCTGTTTATTTTGCAAACGCTGGTATCCTCACTACAGTGGAAGCAGGAACAGTTAGCAATGGGGGTAACATTGAAATCAACTCACCCAAAATTACCTTAGACAACCAAGGCAAACTCAGCGCTGAATCTGCATCCGGTAATGGTGGTAACATCAACGTCAACAGTGACTTACTCTTACTCCGTCGTGGCGCTCAAATTTCCACCAGCGCCGGGACAGCGCAATCAGGTGGCGATGGCGGTAACATCAATATCAACTCGAAATTTATCGTTGCAGTTCCCAACGAAAACAGCGATATCAGCGCTAACGCCTTTTCGGGAACTGGTGGAAACATCCAAATCAACTCCCAAGGTATCTTCGGTATTGAGTCGCGGCCAAAACCAACCGAAAAAAGCGATATCACTGCAAGTTCAGAATTAGGGGTTTCCGGTGTAACAAATATCAATACACCCGATAACAGTTCTATTCAAAACAGCCTCACTGAATTACCACAAAATGCGATTGATACCAACGCACTTATCGCTAATAGCTGCATTTCACGCGGTACAAAACGACAAGAAAACTCTTTTACCATTACAGGTTCTGGTGCTTTAACTCCCAATCGTCCTGGGATTTTGGTTTCAAACTACACAACTGGCGAGGTGAGAGGTGTCGATATTACATCTCGTCGTCCTTGGAAAAAAGGCGACCCGATTATTGAACCGCAAGGATTGTATCAATTACCCAATGGGCAATTAATTTTGAGTCGAAGTTGTTCGTGAATATAAATGCACATATTACGCCGTGTGCAACTTAATTTTGTTAAACCTTGATTCCATTGTGGGGTAGGCATCTTGCCTGCCCAGAAAGGACGGACAAGATGTCCATCCCACAAGAATAAAAAAAAGTCGCACATCGCGTCATATTGGGAAAATCTGGCGTTGCAGTTTTCTGCAAAATGATATGCACCATCATGCGATCGCACTATCCAAATCATGCAACTATATATGCATAAAAGGTGAATGCATTACTTAGTCATATCCCTTAATCTGAGTATTAAAGAAACGGTTAATAAATCGAAAAACAACAAAAATCATCAATTTATCAACCATTGCTGATGAAATTGTCGTTATTTTTTAACTTAGATTAGAGGTTGATTATGTTTTCTGAACTAGTTCGCAACACAGTTTTAGCGACATCTTTGACATTACCGAATTTCAAACAAACTACTTCCATTGCAATTTTAGTAGCTGGAATTGGATTGTTTGGTATCAAGTCAGTAGATGCGAGAAATGCCTTAGTACAAACACCAGATATTTCTCAATCTTCATCATATGCGATCGCGCAACTCTTAGATGCAAATTCTCCGATTTACGGAAGTTGGAAGCTCAGATATAGCATTGATGGAATCGTTTATCAAAGCGTGCTGGTGATGGAGGGATATTCTGGAGTGATGAGAACTAGATATTTTGACCCTAGTATAAATCAGAAGCAGGGTGTAGACCAAAACATTAGCCTCAAGTCTTCTCCTCAAGGATTAGTTTTGTTGGGATATAACCCAGTCTATGCTGGGACTTCCAGAAGACACCCTACTTATGCTGCTGATAATTTTTTGTTTTCTGTTGAGCCTGATGGTTCACTAACAGCATATACTTGCGATGAGCGAAGCCAATGTTCGGCTGTAGATATAGAAAGAATAGTGTCTCAATATTAAATAAACATAGCGTAAATTATCTGGCTTTCAAGTTCCCTGGTGAAAAGCAACACTGACAAGTCAGCGCTTGCGTTATTGCGTATTGTTTTATTACTGCATTTATTGTCTTATTTATCAATACCTAAATCCTAAATATTAGAATGACCAAATCAGAGCTTGATGAGATTATTTCATCTTTATGCAATCATCAAGCAACCTATTATGGTATTTTAATTGAGTGATAACCTTTGCCAAATATCTAATTATTAATGCGATCGCTAAGTCAGTTGGTGGCAATAAAAAGAAGTATGTTACGAAGCGTAAATATATCTAACAACCTTACCAATAACAAACGATCGCCCTTTCAAATCATAAATAAATAATGAGTTCATACTTTCGGTTTTCAAAGCTTTTTTTCATATTACTTACGTGCATCAGCATCACTCCACTTGCAGTATTTGCACAATCGACACCCCCGCCAGGAGTCACAATTCCCCCTGATACACCAGGGAAAGTTGAAGAAACTCTACCCCAACCATCACCTACACCAACACTTCCGGCGACACCACCGACACCAACTGTTCCCATACTCCCATCACCCCCACAGGAAAATCTACCCGACACCATCTTTCCTAGTGGTAAAAGTTTCTTTGTCAAACAAATTCAAGTCACAGGCTATTCTGTTTTAGAAGATGAAATCATCAAATTAAAACAGCTCTTAGAAAATAAAAACATTACATTTGAGCAGTTATTGCAACTGCGATCGCAAATCACTAAACTCTATGTTGATAATGGCTATATTACCAGTGGTGCATTTATTCCCAACAATCAAAATATCGCTAGCGGTGTTGTGCAAATCCAAGTAGTGGAAGGTGAACTCGAAGGAATTTCTATTTTAGGGTTAGAAAGATTGCAACCTGCATACGTGCGTTCCCGGATTGCTCGGTTGGCGCGTAAGCCTTTAAATCAAAAACGCATCGAAGAAGCGCTGCAATTATTACAACTCGATCCGGTAATTGAACGAGTTAATGCTGAGTTAACCGCAGGTAGCACCCCAGGTAGCAATATTTTACAGGTGACAATTACTGAATCGCCACCATTCCACCTTGGGGTGAACTTTGCCAATAACCAATCACCTAGCGTTGGTTCAGAACAAGGGAGTGTTTTTATTGCTCACGATAATTTTTTAGGGTTTGGGGATAAATTCAACGCTGAATATGCTGGTAGTGAAGGTTTAGACATTTACAATATCAGTTATTCTATTCCCTTTAACGCCCTAGATGGAACTATTGGTGTCCGCTATAGCAACAGTGCTAGCCGGATTATTGAAAGCGAATTTCGTGACTTAGATATCCGCAGCCAAGCCGAAACCCTTTCTTTTAACCTCCGTCAACCGCTAATTCACACACCAAATAAGGAATTTGCTCTTTCGTTAGCATTCGATTTACGGCGCAGTCAAACCTTTATACTCAATGATATCCCCTTCTCCTTTACTGAAGGCCCCGAAGATGGGGAATCAAGAGTTACAGTAATTCGCTTTTCTCAAGATTGGTTACAACGTAATGCTAACAGTGTTTTAGCGGCGCGATCGCAATTTAGTTTTGGCATCGATGCAATTGACGCAACTATCAACGATAGTGGTACTGATGGGCGTTTTTTCTCTTGGGTGGGACAATTTCAATGGGTGCAACGGCTATCTCCCCGCATTTTGATGCTGGCCAAAGTTAACACTCAACTTACTCCTGATTCCTTACTTTCGCTGGAAAAAATCAGCATTGGCGGAGTTGATACAGTGCGCGGTTATAGTCAAAATCAACTTGTTGCTGACAATGGGGTAGTTGGAGGTGTGGAAGTTCGTATTCCCCTAACATCAAATGTGCAAACTTTACAGCTAATACCCTTTTTTGACATCGGCACAACTTGGAACAATCGCGCTAGCAATCCTGACCCACAAACCATTGCTAGCCTGGGTTTGGGCTTAAATTGGCAACCTTTTAACGGTTTGGTATTGCGTGCAGACTATGGTATACCATTTATAGGCACAAGCGATCGCGGTAATTCACTGCAAGATAATGGCTTTAATTTTTCAGTGCTATATCAGCCGTTTTAATTTTGAATTTTGAATTTTGAATTTTGAACTGGCATCTAAATATATAACATTAATTAGAACATTCTCGACTCAATAGCAACTGCCCATTATTCAGCCGATATAGACCAGTCGGTTCGATAATCGGATCGCCTTTCTTCCAAGGACGGGATGTAGTTTCCACACCTCTTACTTCACCAGTTGTGTAGTTAGAAACCAAAACCCCAGGACGATTAGTAGTTAAAGCACCAGAACCTGTAATAGTAAAAGAGTTTTCTTGTCGCTTTGTGCCGCGTGAAATGCAACTATTGGCGATGAGTGCGCTGGTGTCGATGACTGGGGGTAATTCGGTGAAGCTGTTTTGAATGGAACTAGTATCAGGTGCGTTAATGTTGATAGCACCTGAAACACCTTGTTCAGAACTAGCTGTAATATCACTTTTTTCCGTTGGTTTTGTCCGCGACTCGATACCGAAGATACCTTGCGAGTTAATTTCGACATTTCCACCGCGTCCTTGAAAGGCGTTGGCGCTAATGTCGCTGTTTTCTTTGGAAGGGGCGACAATAAATTTTGAGTTGATATTGATGTTACCGCCATTACCACCAGCTTGTGCCGTACCTGCGTTAGTGGAGATTTGACCACCACGCCGCATTAGAAGTAAATCCCTAATTACCAGCTTAATATTACCCCCATTGCCTGATGCTGATTCAGCAATGAATCTTCCCTGTTTATCTAAAGTAACTTTGGGCGAGTTAACTTCAATATCACCTGCAACACCAAAGCCTGAAGAACGAACAAAGAAACCACTATTAGCATCATCTTCGGGAAACCTTTTAGGAAGTTGAGTTTCTGTATTATCAGGATTTATGTAGGTATCTGAAACAATTACTTGGTCTTTAGCATTGACTATAATCTTACCTGCATTACCACCTCTCGTGGTATTTGTAATAAGTTGCCCACCATTACGAGCCTCCACTATTCGTGCATTGACTGTAATATTTCCACCATCACCAAAATTATAAGTTCTTGCGTCTAATAAAGCACTATCAGATATTAGAAAAACATCAGTATTTACAGCGATATTGCCACTATTACCTGAAGTTTCAGTATCTGTAAATAATCCACTGGAACTGCCAGTGATTGAATTAAAACCAGAAATCTTAACACTGTCAGTTGCATTAATCTGGATATTGCCAGCTTTAAGGTAATTGCTAATAAATTCAAAAGCATCTACAGAAGGATTTCCAGGAGAAGTAATTTCTACACCAGCAAAAAGTCCACGACTAGTGGTAACAAATTGAGCGCCATTCGATAGTGAGAGAGAGTTCGCTGTAACATTGATTTCTCCACCATTACCTAATCCTTCACTTTCTATAGAACTAAATATAAAACCATTTGAAAAAGACGCAGAATCCTTAGCTTGTATGAAGACATTACCTGCATTTCCTTCTCCAGAGGTACTAGTCGAAATTCTGGCATCATCTGTTACAGATAACGAGCCAGAGGATATATTAATGTCTCCGCCTTTACCAACCGTTCTTCTTCCTAAGTCGCTTATAATTCCAGTTGTCTTTCCTTCTCTGATTCCAGCGATCGCAACTGCACCCGTGACATCGATATTAACATTGCCTGCACTTCCCTGGTTGAATGGCTGTCTAACAGAACTATCATCATTATTTTCAACAGAGGTTACTAGTTGAGCGCCATCACTAATGGAGAGTGAAGCGGCCTTGATGTTGATATTGGCACCATTACCCTCATTTTTGGAGTTCACGTCACTGAGGATGGCAGTATTATTTCCTGAAATTGAAACAGAACCAGAAGCACTAATAAACACATTTCCTGCATCCCCTCGTCCAACAGTACCAGAAGCTAATTGAGCGCCGTTGTTCAAGAAAAGTGAGCCAGTAGTGATATTGAGATCCCCTCCCTTACCCGCACCTGTTGCTCTGACACTACTGGAAATTTTACTACTTCTGTCAATAGAGACTGTATCACTGGCATTAATTATCACATTACCAGCATTTCCCTTTCCGGCAGTGCTTACTTCTAAGCCAGCACCATTAGTAATGACTACTGATCCAGTATTAATCAGGATTTTACCACCGTTACCTACCGCTCCTGCTAGTACCAAACTGCGAGCCGCGCTATTTAATCCATTACTGCCTATACCATCAAAAACAACTGTATCACGAGCATCGATGCTCACATTACCTGCATCTCCTCGTCCAAGGGTGCTAGTAGTTAAAAAAGCACCATTTGTCATAGACAGTGAGCCTGTGGTGATGTTAATACCACCTCCTTTGCCTACTGCTTCAGCTCCTGATATACTGAAAGCCGCACTGTCTGCACCGTCAAAATTTACTGTATCGCTAGCATTAATGGTTACATTACCAGCATCTCCCTGACCAAAACTGCTGGCACTCAATTGTGACCCGTTGTTCACAGAGAGCTTTCTAGTGTTGATGTTTATCGTACCTGCTTTCCCCACTCCTCTAGGATTTACAAGAGCAAAGGCTAGGCTTCCCACATCAAAGAAGGCTATATCACTGGCGTTGATATTCACATTGCCTGCATCTCCTCGTCCACTAGTACTGGCTGATAATCCTGCGTTATTAGTGACAAAAAGTGACTTAGTGGTGATATTGATGCCACCAGCTTTACCTACCGCTCCCTCTCCTAATATGCTCAAAGCCCCACTGTCTGCTCCATCAAAATTTACTGTATCGCTAGCATTAATGGTTACATTACCAGCATCTCCCCGTCCAAAACTGCTAGCACTCAGTTCTGAACCATTTTTCACAGACAGCGACCTGGCGTTGATATTCACATTGCCGCTTTTTCCTACTCCTTGAGTTCTCATTTCGCTAAAAGCCTGGCTCCTTTGATCAAAAGAGACACTATCGCGTGCATTGATATTAATAATCCCTGCATTTCCTCGTCCACCAGTACTAGTAAACAAGTTTGTATTATTGCTCAAAGATACTAACCCAGCTTTAATGGAAATATTGCCAGCATTCCCGACTGCTTCATATCCAATTGCGCTAAAAACATTAGCCCCATTAAACAAAACATTTTCACGAGCATCTATAATGATATTTCCCGCATTCCCTTGTCCTAAATTTGAGGCAGTAAGTAGAGCGCTATCCTCTAAGATAAGGGAATTAGAATTTATGGTAATATTACCTCCATTGCCTTTTGCTCCCGAATTCACAAAATTGCGAATTCCACTCCCAACTCCAGCAACTTTGATTTCTCCGGTAGCATTAAGTGTAATATCACCTGCAACAGTCTCAGGTGTACCCAAACCTTGCCCAATGCCAGCAATCAGCAGACTTTCTTCTAAAATATCTATATTACGAGCGTTGACTATGATGTCTCCACCATCACTAGCGCTTACATTTATATTTGCAGCATTTTTGAGAGACACATCTGCCCGGGTGACATTCTCTGGAAACGTTAGACTGAAATTATTATCATCTAGCTGAAGATTAATATTTCCAGGAGCAGACAATCCTCCTAACTCAACTCGACCACCATAGGCTCGCAATCTGCCACCATCCATATTAATGTCGCTACCTACAAGTAGTAAACTCTTCCTATCTGGCACTCGTAAACCAGATGCATTCATGCCTAAAGGAGATATTCCTGCTGGTACAATTGAGCTATTTTGAATTGCTGCATTCTTATTAATCTGATTAAAAAATAAAGCCGAAGGATTAATAGTCAATAATGGCGCGGCTTGGGGATTTGTGGCACTAAAAACACCCTGATTACCAAACTGTACTCCGTTCGCCGTCGTCCCCACAAAAGAACCCTGCACATCTAGACTGGCATCTTTTCCAAACACAATCCCATTAGGATTTATCAAAAATACATTAGGATTAGAACTACCAAGTGTGCCGAGTCTCCCCAAAATTTCTGAAGGGTTATTCCCCGTCACCCGTACCAGAATATTTTGAATATCTGCGCTAGGACTCAAGAAATACGCCCCCCGCCCCTCGCTGATATTAAATTCTCCAAAGCTGTGAAACAGATTGATTTGGCGAGTTGCACCACCCGTAATTAGTTCTATAGGTAGTCCCTGAAAGTTGCCTATAACTTGAGAGAACTCAGCGCCAAGTGTCTTGTCGGGTACGATATTACTTTGCTGTGCCTGAGTTTTAGCAGTGAAGATACTTGCACTTAAGCAGCCCGCTAACCCTGCCAATCCAAACTGCAAACACCTGTGTAATGCGTATCTTATCGTCATAGGGTGCTATTCATCATGATTATTTGAGTATCTAATAAAACTGCACCTTGGGACGATAAACAAGCGAATATTCATTAATTACGCAGTTTTCTGCAATAGTGCGATCGCATTTGTGCATTCTTTAGGTATGAGAACTGCACACAAACAAGCAGAAAAGGTGGATGTGTTGCATGAATATGTCAGATATTGTGTAACTCATTGCCAATAGTAAAACTAGTGTACGAATTTTTACTAAGGTTGCATCACCCATAACAATAATTTTTATAATGGTCAGAATAATGTTGAAAAGAATGGTTGTATCCTTACTCACCTCCGTTGGTCTATTAAGCCTAAATGCTAGCCCTACATTAGCAAAACCAGCCAATAATTTTAGATATCACCAAACCTTTTATCCATCAACTTGCAGCATTGCAATTGATGGCGAAAAATATGGCTGTGACTATACAGTTATGGGGGCTTTCAGCGATGCTAGCGCTAACCTCAAACTCTGTTCTACACGCTATTGTTTAATCCTTATGCTTACTCCTAGCCAACTTGCTAATCTAGGAGATGGCGAAGATTTCTACGTCAGTCAAATTGCTTGGCAAAGAGGTAATATAGTAAGTGACCAATGGGATGTATCTATGCAATGTGGTTTCAAATCGGATGCAATAGGATGTTGGGAGAATTTGAGAACGGTAGCGCGATCGCAATTTATCTAGAGTAGAATGTTTCTCTGTAAATATCTGTGACAATCTCAGCCATTGGCGTAAAATATTGCCAAACTACAAATCAAGCCGTCACACAACACCTTGAAAGGACTAATTGTAATTACCTAAAATCCCTATTATGAATTAGGGTGACAAGGCTAAAATGTTGTAATAGATTTTTGATAAAATTGAGATAAATTAATGCATTATGCTTTTTTCTAATACACTGTTTTAGCCTTGACGTGCAACTAAAAACGGGATTTGGGGTAATTAAATTATTTGTGTGTAGTCCGTAGGCTTTGATAGAAGGTTAGAGGGAATCTAAAAGTACTTAAAATCCCGGTGATAAACTTTTAAAACTATCTGTTAATTAGCAATGCCTCCATTGGAATGATTGATTTTTTTAAGAGCGAGCCTAACGTTGATTTTGTTGATAGCTACTAAAACAGTTAGACTTAATATTCCCAACATTAAAGAAGACTCAGGTATAGGTGTTATAGAAAAAGAACTGAGGGGATAACCTGTATAGTAACCTTGATATCCAACTTCTAAATAGTCATAAGTGTTAAAAATATTGTATGACACTTTTCCTGCGGTGAAAGCAAATCCAAATTCACTCAATGCTGGAGAATCAGCTAGTAAGAGATTGTCATTGTCAAGAAATGAACCTGGAGGTAATAAAGATTCTATTGGATCGCTATTTCTAGTGCCAGTAATATCTATAATCTCATAACTATTTGTGGCGGAATGGTAAGAGCTAGTTGTTAATGTTCCACTGGCTATAACATTGTCATTTGGGTTCAGTACACTTGTACCAGAGTAGTAAAAATTAAACATGGCAGCCGAAACAGGAGCCATCATAGCCGTTAGAAAACAGATCGTACCAGTAAAAGTAGCTGCAAGTTTTTTGTCAAAATTCATTCTATTTTTCCTTTTATTTCAAATCACTATTAAGATCGTCTTTGGTTAATAGATTTCTTGGCATTTGTCGGGAAAAGGGGGAAAGATTTGTTATTTTCCCTTTCCCCTTTAACCTTTCCCCTTTTCCCACCTCTTGCAAAAGTTCTTTTTGCAAGAGGTCGAATGACTTATTCCTAAAAAACCCCATCTTTGATTCTCTTCTCAACACATACGAAGCTACGGTAGAACGTCAAAAGGTAGCATCATGTCGTTATCCTCGTGATTCAGCATGTGGCAGTGCCACACAAATCGTCCAGTGAATGAATTGCCAAAAGGTAAGTTTGCTGCGGCTTTAGCACCAAAAGGAACTATCACACGAACCACCTCAAACGGATTGACTACTACAGTATCTTTCCAACCAGCCTCGTTCGCTGCTGGCGGTTTTGCTGAACCTTTTAAATAGGGGGTAGGGTCGAGTGGTGGATAACCGTATGGGACTGTATCCCCACCAGGTGCGTTGTGCATGAGTACTTTACGCGGCCCAGTAGCCCTGTATGCTGCTGAGTATGCAGTATCATTGATTGATTGACGGTTGAGGATTTGAAATGGTACTAGATGCAGGTGCATTGTGTGAGCAAATGGCTGAAGATTGATAAAGTTCCACTGCTCTACTGTGTCTACTTGTGGTTGCTCTCTCAATTCTGGGTGGTTGGCTGCCTCATGCCAGTAAACGGCGTTGAGTATCATGGCTAAGACTTTAAAATTAGAGTCCAAAATATCTATTAGAACCAGGTTGCGCTCTTTGACTGGTTTCGTAGCAATTTTTGTGATTAATGGATTGTTTACTCGCAGCCTTGTGGGAATAGCTTTAGGAACGGCAGCACCCTGATTCACTGTAAACTGCATAACTTCTGGCATTTTAAAGAAACCCTGAGCAATTACCGTAGCTAAACCTTTGGGATACGGTGCAGCAGCGTCGTTTTGCAATACAATCTTGTCTTCTGGCAGGCTTTGAGAAAAATCGATGAGCACGTCTGCTCGTTCACCAGGCCCTAGCAGTAGCTTAGACAAATATACTGGAGCGTTTAGGAATCCTCCGTCACTGCCAATTTGAATTAGTTGCTGATTTGACGACAGCTTTAATCTGAAGAATCGGGAGTTTGAGGCGTTGACGATGCGGAAGCGGTACAAAGTTCGGTCAACATTGAGGTTTGGCCAAGCCTTGCCGTTGACGACAGCAACATCAGCATAAAACTCAGTTTTCCATGTCGCTGGAAAGGACATGGAACCATTGGAATCGAAGGAATGATCTTGCAGCACCAACGGTATTTCATAAGGCGCTCCAGCAGGGATACCAAGGGGGCCATTGCCACCAATGGGATCGTCATCATCCCTAATCAGATACATTCCAGCTAACCCGGCTTGGAGGTTCAAGGCGGTCATGCCAAGGGAATGGTCATGATACCAGAGTGTTCCTGCCTCTTGATTGTTGTTGTAGTTGTACACATTGCTCTGTCCAGGCAGATATGTATCTTCTGAATAACCATCGCTTTCAGGTTTGGTATTGCTGCCGTGTAAGTGGATGATTGTTCGGGGATTAGTTATGTCGGATGCATTGACACCATGCAAGTTTGTATCTACTGACCTAGCTAATGGATGAGTGCCAAGTTTATTGAATGCCTGAATCCTAACGGGCGTTCCCCTTGCTACCTCGAAAGTGGGGCCAAGATAAGACAATCCGCCGTAACCCCAGGTGGTAGAAGACCCTAAGCTGCTGTGGAACGAGTGTGTACCTGGTGCAATATCTAAGGTACTAGGCGGTGAAATTGGGTATGAAATGGGCAGAGACTCGGTAAATTTTGAAAGTGAGGGCGAGGCTGCATGAGTTCTCTTTCCTTTAAGTAGTTCGGGGAGCAGAACTCCGGCTCCTAAACCTACACTCATCGTTAAAAATTGCTTTCTAGTTAACATTTTTGATTTTGATTGTAAAAATTAGCATTGAGTCTACAAGGAATTGGACTTACGCAAGAACTCTTTGAAACTCTGATTTCTTTGTGTCCAACTCTTACGAGATGCTGCGCGAATGCACTCTACCCTTTGGATTCAATAGTTCTTCCATGAGAAAGAACCTCGGCTCGTGGTGCTATAGGTTGATTAGCGATCGCTACGCCCGCCGTTGGCGTTCGCGTTAGCGTCTCTGAAAGAGAAGCCTCTCGTAGAGAAGGCATCGTATGTTTACTAAAACATAGTTGTTTTTGTTCGACATCTTTAGCTGCTAAGAGTGTGCTCAAGAAGTCAATTACATGAGTACTTTCTTCTACAGCAGAGTGCATTTCTTCTGCCAAAAAACTATGAGTTGCTTTGAACTCCTGAATTAAACTATCTCGATCGTTTTGAATAACTAATTGCGCCAACCGATTATAAGCGATCGCTAGCTGCCCAATAGCTTCTTGACGCTCTGATGTCGCAAGCATAATATCCACTACCAGAGGTGCAGACTGGCTAAACAAGCGACCAACTATGTCCATTTCTAGACGAAAAACTGGGCTTGAAAAATCTAAGCTCCGATGGATGTCAATGTTTTGTTCTGCTAGGAAAACACCAAGACTAAACGTTGTAAAATTACGGATTGCTTGAACAGCAATCATCATTTCATCGTGTTCTTCTGGTGTTGACACAATCAGTTTACCACCATCATGTTCAATTAAATCCAAAAGCCATTGAAATGCATCGTCTCCACGACCAGAACAGACTACCACCTTTTGGCACAAGAAGGATTTTATGCCTGGGCCAAACATTGGATGTAAGCTCATTACTGGGCCACTATGCTGCTCAAGCATAGTCTGTAATATTGGAGTTTTAATACTAGCAATATCAGCTAAAGCAGTAGTTGGAGATAAGTATTTAGCAAGTTTATGGATAACCTCTATTGTATATTCAATAGGAACACAAACTAAAACTAAATCTGCTTTTTTTAGTAGCGATTCTGCTTGTTCCCAGTCTCCTTGATCGAGAATACTGATGTAGTGACCGGCGGCTGATAACTTCTGCTGAAAAAAGTACCCCATCATCCCGCGCCCACCAACTAGAGTAACCCGTCGTGGTTTGGTATTTGCTGGAGGCGAAAATGCATTAGCAGCAGAGGTACAACCTGTAACCAGGTTTTTCCACATTGACTCTGGAACACCAGCCTGCACTAAGGAGAATGCAAAATTAGTAATTTGTTCTTCTAAAGATATAAATTGTGATTCAGCTAAAACTGCAATTCTTTTACTTAGTAAATCAATGAGTTGTTGGTCAATTTGTTTCAGCTTTTCTGGAAGCATAAGACCTCTCAAATATATAATTATTTTTTCGAGATATAGCGATATCTGCGACGGGCTACGCCTAACTGCATCTCGCTATATCTGGGCGTAACTGTGCAGCACCACGTAAATAGATCGGGCGTAATGCATTTTGAGGCATGGGGGTATTAAAGTGAATTAGCACCCGAATACAGCATTTCAGGCTACCGTTTACCTGCATTTGCTGGACATCCAATAGAGGAACTCGATCCCAGTTAGGACGTTGACGTGCCACCGCAGCTGGAAACATTGCATCTAAATCAGGAGTCGCTGAAAAGGTGACACTAACAATTTCAGCAGGATCTAAAGGATTGTTTGCTTCTAAAGCATTCAATAACTCATCTACAGCCTCAGCGATCGCTTGTGCTGAGTTTTGGCTAACTGTAGTTGCACCTCGGAGTCCTCGCACCCGCCATTCTGCAAGTGGCGCTGATATATGATTTTGTTGGTATGTATGTGTAAGCAATGTGAACTTATCCATGTTGATTTAACCCTTAAAAACTTAATTTTTGTCTCAATACAAAGTTTTAGTTAGCGACTCTTTCAACTCAAGATAATTAGAGATTTTTTTCGATTTTTTAGTCTAACTTTCAGAAACAGTAAAGGTAGATAACTAGCAAGAATGATGAAGGTACTGTAGCGAAATAAGTCATTGTAAGCTAAAACTGCTGCTTGCTGCTGTATTATTTCGGATTGTTTGATTATTGATGTTTGCTATTTCTTAATATCAATAGCTATGTGCTGCTTTGAAGAGTGCGATCGCCTATTATAGTTTTGATACGATATATATCAGGTATAGATGATATGTTCTGAGAAATTCTAGAGAAATGATTGATATTAAAGAGTTAAAAAACAATAAAACTATTTGTAACCCTCTTTCATTCTTTAGATATAACGATTGTTTAGCAATAGAAAGTTTGACCAAAGGTGATGAAAGAGGAGCAATCTAGATTGAACTAAAAGTTAACTAAACCAGCGTCAATCTTAGATATCAATTAGTTTTCCTTGGCGCTGACGACGACAGAAGATAAAGTAAGCGCCTACCCCTAACAATGCAGGCAACATTCCAGGTTCAAAAACCCTTTCAATTCGGGTTTGGACAGTTCCTGTATACAGTAGATTGCCTATTGAATTAGGAAAGTCCGCATTTGGATAGACATCAAGAATTGCAGTACTTGGAACTGTTGTTCGGATGGCGGTAGATTCCCCAAATGTACCCTTTGGATAATGAAAATAGTTCAACAAAGCAAACTCAGACGCTGGCTGCCGTTGAGAAGCGCGTACTTCCCAAATAAAATCGTCGGTATCAGGTGATGTAAGACCATCTTCTTGACGGGGTAAAAAAACAATCGGATTGCCAACAGTTCCTTGAAAAACTCCCTTCTCCCCCAAGTCAAATTTATAATCATATCCCCCTTCAAAATATAGGGTAGACTTCGGTGAATCTGGAGTTCCTATGGCAGTGTCATCGTAAGTAAAGTAACCGTTCACTCCCTCACCTTCAAAGCTGAATCGATACAAAGCTGCTTGAGCAGTGTCTATATTTAATATTATTGATATGAGGAATGCTGCTGCACTGGAAATAACAGGAAGTGAGAATTTATCAAATAGAGCCATTTCTCTTACCTTTAAAAAAGATTGATTGCCAAATTAAATTTTTTAAACTGTCTCAAAAATTTTATGGTGAAAAACATTAGTAATAATAAGTTTTCGCCATTTTTCAGAAATCAGGTTATAGGAAAGCTGACACACGAAGAATATCATAAACTGCCTGATTTTGATAATATTAAGACTTAATAAACCAACAGAAAAAGCCTTAATCATACTACTAAGTTGGTTCGCTATAATTAATCCTGTACTGATAATAGTTGTCGGCGCTGACGACGGAAAATAAACCAAGCACTCACTCCCAGTAATGCAGACACTGATGCAGGTTCAGGAATCTGTTCGATTTTTGTTTTAACAGTTCCTTGAAATGTGTAGTCTCCCGTCGTATTAGGGAAATCCCAGTATGGGTAAACTCTGAGTCTAGCGGTGTCAGGTACACTTGTGCGGATGGCAACAGAATCTGAAAAGGTTCCCTCTGGGTAACTAAAGCGAATTGACAAACCGTATTGCCGCCCACTGGCAGCCGGAGGAACGTAAAGAATAAAGTCATCAACGCCACCATCGTAGCCTAAATTACCAGCACGGCTAAGATAAACAATATTTCTGGCCTCATCATGTATATCTTGCTGCGATCCTTTTGTTCCCTCGGTAACAACACCCCCTGCATTAATCGAATATTGTTTCACTGAGCCATCATACTCAGCAAGAGGAAAGTTCTCTCCGAGAGGTTCTAGCTTCTTAGCTGAATCATCATAGATAAAGTAACCATTTGCTCCCTCGCCCTCGAAAGTAAATTTAAACAGGGCAGCTTCAGCAGTATTTATGTTTAATGTTACTGACGCAAGTAACGCTGCTGCACTTGAAATAGCCGAAAGCGATAATTTATTCAATAGAGCCATTTTTATTACCTCTAAAAAACATTGATTGCCCAATTAGTTTCTGAAACTAACCTTAATAAAGTACTAAAAAAGACTTAAATATACTAAGTTGGTTTACTATAATTAATTCTCTTCAGTAATAATATGTCGGTGCTGACGACGGAACAAAAACCAAGCGCCTACTCCTAACAATGCAGGCAAGAATGTAGGCTCAGGAACCTTCTCAATCCGAGTTCGGACAGTTCCTGTATACAACAGGTCGCCTCTTGAAGAAGAAGGGTCTACATTTGGAAAAACATCAAGAATTGCAGTACTTGGGACTGTTGTCCGTATAGCGGTAGATCCACCAAATGTATCTTCTGGGTAATGAAAATAGCTCACGAAAGCAAACTCAGACGCTGGTTGTCGTTGAAAAGCACGTACTTCCCAAATAAAATCATCAGTGTCAGGATATGGAATACCATCTTCAGCACGAGCTAAAAAAATAATCGGATTACCAACACTTCCTTCAAAAACCCCCTTCTCCCCAAAGTCAAATTTATAATCATATCCTCCATCAGGATATGCTGTAGCATTGGGTGTAAAGGGACTGCTTCCTATAGCACTGTCATCGTAAGTAAAGTAACCGTTTACTCCCTCACCCTCGAAACTAAATTTCAACAAGGCAGCTTGGGCTGGATGTGTACCAAGCGTTCCTAAAGCTAACAATGCTACAATGCTGACAGCAGAAGCAATTGAGAATTTATTCAACAAAGCCATTTTAGTTATGTCTCAATCAATATATAGCAGTCTTAAATGATACGGGAGAATAAATAAAAGCTGTAGCGCCTGTATAATTAAGTACTTTTGCCTTAGCATTTTCTCGCATATCATTTAAGATTGCTATTGTTATACTTTCAGGCTGAAAATTTTATTATTTGGCAGGCGATCGCGTTGTAAAACTTGACCTGGGAGTATATTATATTCTGCCTGAATACTTTTTAAAGGTCTGTGCCACATTTCTTCCCAGCGCACAGCCCAAAGGGGATGAGCAGCACTACCCCGTTGCCAGCCTTCAAATAGCGCCTCTAGAGCCAAGCCTAGATTCTTGGTGTTAATGGTTGCAAAGTGCAGAACCAAAGCTGTCATCAACAAGGTTTGATAGACTGTTGGGCCTTGACCATGACAGAAACCCTGGAGTGCTAATTCTCCCAAAATTTCTGTGTTATAGCCAGTTATGACGTGCCAGATATCGTGAGTCTGCATTTTGCGTATTTTGATATAGTTTAAATCATCAGGTGAATCATAAGCGCTATAGTTATAAGCAGGAATACCATTTTCAGTCATGTGATGATAGTAGACATAACCTAGAGTTCCTGGAGCGCAGTCTTTATTGAGGTCTTCTAATTTATACTGAGGCCCCAAATAGCGTTGCGAAATCATTTCTGCCATCCCAGGATAAAGCTGCAACTGTTCAACATGGTCAGAAGCTTGCATGTCATCCAGATGCCTGATTGTTTCTTCTAACTTGAAATACCATGCAAGCTCAGGATCTTGAGGAAATGCTGCTACTGATAAAAAAGCCTGGACAAAAGCTGGATCGTTCAGCACAGAGTTAGAATTGGTCAGTACTTGTGCCATTGACTCTGTAATCTCCATCACAAAACTCCTTTCAAAGATGTATGTATTTTGCTGTTTAGATGTATGCAGTGTAGAGACGCAATTAATCACGTCTCTATAAAAGTCAAGAATCCTATTGACGAATCAAAATTCTATCCTCTTGTTGAGAAAAGCTGACTGATGGAGCAGGAGCAGGGCCTAGCGCAACATCGCCCCAGCGCATTACACAGCCACCAGCATTAGATGACGAACCCATTGTGTAGACGAGAACTAGATCGTTTTCACGAATTTTACCTGCATGGGCGGCGTGGTAGAGATTCGCAACGGGAAAGGTTGGCCCAATGTTGGCATATAGGGGATTAATGTTGAGTGTACGCTCTGGTTCAATACCGAGAGCGCGGGTGCAAACTCGTGAATACCAGGCACTGGGTGTATTAAAGACAAAAAAGTTGATTCGATCTAAGGTGAGTCCAGCATCAGCGATCGCACCGTGGCAACATAGACGAATAAACTTCACTGTTGTCTCGTTAAACATCTTGCTTGCACCCTTGCCGCCTCGGATAAACATTTTGACGTTACCATGTTCATCGGTGGTGAATTCATTATAGAAAGCACCGCAGGTCGCAGCAGTATTGGCAATTTTAGTACCGAGAATACCTTGGTTTGCTTTCAGTTTACCAACTACAAAGGCTCCAGCACCGTCGCCTGATAAAAATGCTAAAGTATCATTTTCGTCAGTATAGCGTGAATATGTAGTTGAGACGACCACTAACACATTCTGATACTGTCCCGTTTGCACTAAAGAACAGGCCGTCTGAAGCGAAACTAACGCTGAAGTGCAAGTTGATTCTATATTCCACGCCGCACCTTGTAGTCCCAGTTTTCCAGCGAGAAAAGCAGCATTACCAGGTGTGATTTGCTCTGGAAATAGTGAAGTAACGAGCATGAGATCGATGTCTTCAGGAGATAGCTTTGCGGCTTCGAGGGCATCGAGAGCGGCACGATACTCTAGTGAGAGCGAAGTCTCATCGGGAGCTAACACCCTTCGTTCGACAGTACCACGGAAAGGGTCTGACATATATGGTGTTACCTCTTGTGACCAGATATCGTCATCACTGGTGACTGTGGCTTGGTCGGGTACAAACAGTTTCGCTAGAGTTTTTTGTTCAGCCTCAGCAACCATCTTTGGGAAATTCTCTCTGTAGTAATTGTTTGTGCGGATGATGCTAGGAAAGTTAACTGAAACTGCACGAATACCTACTGGTTCTAATGTTGTCATGACAAATATCCTTTTGAGTTTGTTTTTGGTGTTACACGATGAAAGTGAAAAATACTGATACGATTCTCAGTTGAGTGAGGTAAAAGAACCCCACCCCCAACCCCCTCCCCGCAAGCGATGAGGGGGCTATGATATACCTTGTATGATTGGGAAACGCTATATAGTTATTAATTATTGGTACTAATGACCAATGACTAATGACTAATGACTAATGACCAATGACCAATGACCAATGACCAATGACCAATGACTAATGACCAATAACCGTTTTAGCTTCTATGGCTCCTTGCTTAATCAAACTTTGAATGCGGCCTCCAATAGGTGCGGGTCGTGTTGGGTCAATTTTCACATCAACAATGAATGGAAGAGTAGATAAAAGTGCTTTTTGTAGCGCTGCTTCTAGTTCAAATTCAGTATTAACACAGATGCCATCGGCTCCCATAGCTCTAGCGATCGCAGCAAAATCAGTACTCGGTATCTCTGTATCTATGGGAACTTCGCCGCTTAACCCCTGCAATGCCATTCCTTGGGCGCACATATTGTAACGTCCATCGTTGAGGATAATCCAGACAGATGGAACCTCAAATCTCACTGCTGTGCTAACTTCGTTGTTCATCAGCATTGCTCCGTCACCAACAATTGCAACGGCTTTACCTTTTCGCCCTAATGCTGTGCCAACTACCCCGGTGGTAGCATGACCCATAGAGCCAAAACCAGTACTAATCCGGTAACGACCTGGTTGCTTAAATCGCAGCAAGTGAGTTGCCCAAGCAAAGGAGTTACCCGCTTCAGCTAAGATTGAGGCATCGCTGCCTTCAATAATCAGCCGTTGTATTGCATCCATCAGTACATCGGGGCGCACTAAACCATTGTTGCGGGGAGCATTGGTGTAAATTTCAGGACGGGGTAGTGAGGAATTAGGAAACCAATTAAGACGTTCCGGCAAGTGTTTTAATATCGCTTTGAGGAATGCTTTAATTTCTGAGTGGACAGCAACAGTCTCTACTGATGGATAAGCTACTCCTGGAACTTGCGGATCGATATCAACATGAATAAATCCATTACTTGGAATCATCGCTGGACTCCAAAATGAGGTAGGTTCACCAAGGCGCGTTCCCAACACTAATATGCGTTGCGGTCGTTGCTCTTGCATATATGTCAGGACTGATAAATGTCCGCTAAAACCTGTGACACCGATAAATTGGGGATGATGTTCTGGAAAAATCCCTTTAGCGCGAGGTGATGTCATTACCGCTGCCCCACTTTTTTGTGCCAACTGGCGAATTTCCTCGGCGGCGTGTCGCGCCCCGAAGCCAACCCAGATGGCAAAGGATTCTTCAGATAACAGTTTTACACATTCAGCGATCGCTTCCTCACTAGCTGTTGGTACAGATTGAGAAAAGCCTTGCTGAGGTAACTGTGCTTTTAATGGTGTCGTCTGGATTGGGGTAGGAACGCTAATATGGGCTACAAAGCTGCCTGGTTGGGCTAAACCTTGGGCAAGTCTGCGAGAAATTTCTGGTAGTTGATCCCCAGACTCTAATATAGTTGCGTAATTGAATAGTGGCCCGGAAGTAAAAATTCCTGAGAAGGGCATTGTGTGGGCGCTAGTTTCTTGACAAGCTCCCCGACCGCGATTTGCAGTTGAGGTTGCAGCCGACAAGAAAATTACCTTTGCTCCTTCCCCTCGCGCCGCGAAAAGCCCAGTCAGAGCGTTCGTAATCCCAGGGCCTGTAGTAGTAAATACCACAACGGGGCGATCGCTGGCAAAATAAGTTTCAGTCGCGGCGAAGGCTGCTCCTGATTCATGGCGAAAGTGAAGCAATTGGATGCTGCTACGGTTTAATGTTGCCCATAATGGCCCGATACCGCCTCCTGAAACACCGAATCCATACTCAACTCCCAAATTTTCCAGGATCTCGATTAAAGCCTCTGCAACCGTAGGTTGAGTTAATTCTGACTCTGGAGATTTTTCATTCAGTGATGCAGGCGAAAAAATAGAAGATCCAGTTGAATCAAATGAGATTTGATTAGGTGAGAGGCTAGTTTTCGTTCCCAAAGCTTGAGAATAATTAGTGCTTTTGTTGATAGATTTAATATTCATGATTGCCAAATTTTGTTACTTTCTGTTGACTTTTTACGTACTTGCGTATTTTTGGAAAATTCTTTGATATAGGGGAAATAAAAAACCTGTTTCCCCTATTTTCTTTTATTTGAAGTGAGTACTTAGCTCAAACTACGATTTATTTGTTAAAAGCCTTTTAGAACCTGATTGCTGGCGCAAAACTCGTTTTATAACTTTACCAGTTGGGTTTTTTGGCAGAGAATCTACAAAATTAATGTTACAGGGAAGTTTGTATTTTGCCATTCTTTCAGAGCAGAATTTGATAATTTGTTCTTCGCTAATAACGTGACCCTCTTTCAAAATAATATTTGCGTGAACTATCTCACCTTTATAATCATCATTTACACCATATACAGCTACTTCAGCAACAGACGAGTGTTGATAAATTACATTTTCTACTTCAGTTGGATATACCTTAAATCCAGACATATTAATCATGTCTTTTAAACGGTCAACGATGTAGAAAAAACCGTCTTCATCTACCCGACCAATGTCACCAGTATGGAACCAACCATCTTTAATTACTTCAGCAGTTTCAAATGGGCGATTCCAATAACCAAGCATAACATTAGGCCCTCGAATTACTATCTGACCCAGTTCACCAAGCTCTACCTGATTACCCTTAGTGTCTATAACCTTCATTTCTACATTCTCGATGGGAGCGCCAATGGAACCGAGTTTGTATTTCAAATCATGATTATAAGATGCACATGGTGATGTTTCAGTTAAACCATATCCTTCATTGATGACCTTTCCATACTTATCTCGCCAAGTTTGTGCAACTTCAATTGGCATCGGTGCAGCTGCTGAAAAGTAATAACGCACGCTATTGAGGTTGTAACTAGATAAATCACTATTTAACAGATTAATGAATACCGTTGGTACACCAAAGAACATTGTTACTTGATGAGTTGCGATGGCATTAAGTACTTGTTCAAGGTCAAATCGTCGTTGTAGAATAATTGTAGCACAGACATTTAATGCTGCGTTAAGAATAGCATTTTGACCAAAACAATGAAATAAGGGTAAGTAAAGTAGTAATCGATCGTCTGGTTGCATTCCACAACAACGATTTTGGGAATACATATTAGAAATTATGTTGCCGTGGGAAAGAGTTGCTCCTTTAGGAAAACCTGTTGTTCCTGATGTATAGACGATGCTAGCAGGAGCATGACGATCTATTTCAATAGCGTAAGCATTAGGAGAAGCGTTTTCCATAACTTTCGCTAAAGAAATGCCCTTTTTGGTGCTACCTTCTGCAATCAAAATATGTTCTAGTTCGGGTAAATCTACCTCTTGTACATTTTCAACGAGTGACTCGGTGGTAATTATTGCCTTAGCAGCACAATCATTAAAAATGTAGCTAACTTCATTGCTTTTGAGCATGACGTTGACTGAGACGACAACCGCACCAATTTTGAGAATACCAAGATAACAAATGATAAATTCTGGAATATTGGGCAAAAACAAAATGACGCGATCGCCTTTTTCAATTCCTAATCCATGTAACCCATTAGCAACACGATTAACTAGCTGATTAAGCTGTTTATAGGTAAACAATTTATCTTCAAAGATCAGAGCAATCTTTTCAGGATATAATCGCTCGCCACGCTCGATATGATTGGCAATATTCATGGCTAAAACTACTCACTAAATTTTATGAAGTTTACCTAATTTGACAGTTATTTATCCAATTCTCAAACAGCAACAGATTCAAGCATTTGAAATGGTCTAGAATTACGCAAACAATAGCCGAAACCCTTATTTGATTCTTAGTACAATTACCGTATATAGTTTTGCGTAAGTCTTAATGGTATTAATGAGCTAACAATGTCTTTTGAGTATTTAACTGACTGACATTATCAACTTTAGTCCGTGGTTCTAATGTCATCATGATGCCTTTTTGAGTTTGCAGAGTTAGCAATGGCTGGTATTCAACTGGGTGTTCCGGCAATAAGTTGAGGCGGAAACGTTGACATACCATTGCCACAATCAACTGAATTTCTGTTAACGCAAACATATCACCTAAGCACTGACGTTGGCCACCGCCGAAAGGAAAGTATGCATAACGCGGGCGATCGGCAGACCGTTCTGGTGTGAATCGCTCAGGATCAAAGCCTTCAGGATTATCCCAAAACTCGGGGAGGCGGTGTGTAACAAAGGGACTAATTAAAAGCATGGAACCAGCTGGGATATCATAGCCGCCAATGGAATCGTCAGCTAAGTTATTGCGGGCATAAACCCAAGCACCCGGATAAAGTCGCATGGCTTCTTGGACAACCATTTTGGTATATTTAAGCTGCGGTAAATCCTCAAAAGTTGGGGTTCTTCCAGCCAATACCGTAGTCAGTTCTGCCTGTAATTGGCGTTCCACGGTGGGATATTTAGAAAGCAAATACCAAATCCAGCCAAGTGTTACAGCTGAGGTTTCAAATCCAGCCGAGAAGAGTCCAACAATCTGATCGTGTAATTGCTCATCGCTCAATCCCTTGCCAGATTCATCCTGAGTACTCATGAACATTGAAAGTATGTCATGAGTAGTATGATTGCCTTGTTTGCGTTGCTGAATAATATTGTTAGCAACTGTGCGAAGGGTGTTGATTGCTTGGGTAAACTGGCGATTTTTTGGCGTGGGGAAGTTGATAGGCGGCTTGATGACAGCCCATAAGCGATCGCTAAGGAATTTGTAGATAATATTCCAAGCCTGAATTAGTTCAGTGGAATCGCTCTCAGCTTCGATACTCAAAGTCGTCTTCAGGAGAATTTTCTGCGTCAAAAGCAGCATTTCCTCAGAAACATCAAGAGTTGTTCCGGCTGCCTTTTTTTGCCAGCGTTCTAACATCTGGTTAGTAAGCTGGGTCATATCATCGACCATCGCAGCAATTTGCTGACGGTGAAAAGATGGTTGCATTAGGCGACGCTGAGAACGCCATGAATCACCCTCGCTAATTACTAAGCCTTCACCAATTACCAGTTTTATATCCTTAAAATTTTCACCTTTTGTATAGTTCTGAGGATTTTCTTGCAGCACATACTTAATACAATCTGGATCGGCAATTAAGTAAAGTTGTTGCGGGCCAATTGCCCCTAAATGGACAACACCACCATACTCACGCGCTGCACTAGTAAGAAATTGTAATGGATTTGTTGACATTTGTGGAAAACAGCCAATAATTGGAAAACCGCGTGGCCCAGGAGGATTTTTCCGTACACTTTGATATATATTCTGTTGAACCATTGTATTTTCTCTCCAAATTTAATAGAAAAATTATGACTGTTTGTAATAGATGGAGATGCTTAATAGGCAAGAGGCTAGAAGTTTACAGAAAACAATAAATTAGGATTAAGCAATTTTTCTTCTCTTTCATCTCTCTGCGTTCTCTGCGCCTCTGCGGTTCGTAAAAATATTAAAGATTATTTGAAAAGTGTTTAATTGATCCGCTTTAACTCTCCCTGAAAAGGGGGGGATCGGATTTAAAGTCCCCCAATATATCAAGGATTTTAAAAGAATCTAGAACACTTGATCTACCACTCAGAGAACTTTTCAAACATCCTCTAAAGTCAACAAAAGATTGTTAACTGCTTGCACAATCAGTCCGCCATTGGCAATATCAGTTGCAATTTTGGCAATGTGTTCGTCTAAGGCTTGTTCATTATCGTCCCAAATATAAGGCCGTTCAGCAGAAGGTGGCTGTCCAACTACATTGCGGATTGCGAGATATAAATCTCTAGTTGCAGGCGAGAGCGTCGCACGGGCATCATAATGTTGCAAATTTTTGTATGTGCGTAAATCAACCGATTGCACACCAAACATCAAAGCGATCGCTATATATTGTTGAAAGATTTCTACTGATTGACGCGCTAAATTTGCGGAGGCAAAACCTTGGCTGTTGATATTTTGGTTATATTGTTCCGCGTGGGTAGGAAAACGATCGGCTATAGAATTTCCATAGAAGGTTAACAGAGGCATAATCGAGTTGCCAGTAATTTGCAATCCCTTCAATCCCATGTTTACAACTCGGTCTGTGTTACCAACTAAAGATGGAGATAAACCATTGTTAAATTCTGGTGCAACCAAGTACGCTATTTGGACATCCAAGTGTTTTGCTAACAAGCCGATGTAATAACGCAATTGATCCATACCTACACCAATGTACTGCCCTAAGAAATTACCGCCATGATAACTTGCTTGGTTTTCTATATCGATAAGTGGGTTGTCAGTTACAGAGTTAATTTCTACCTCAATTTGTTTTTGAATTTGGTCAAAACCATCGACAATTGGCCCCATATATTGAGGCAAACAACGCAGTGAATAACGATCTTGAATCGGATGTTCGCCACGATAGTTGTGAGCGCCATTTAACTCGTCTCTAACTAACTGTGAACCTTCTAACAGGTTGAGCATCTGGCTAGCAGCCCATTTTTGTCCTGAATGTGGTTTGAGTTTATGGATAAATGGGTGAAATGATTGATTAGTCCCATTTAAACCTTGAATAGCTAAAGCGTGGGCAGCCATTGACAAACCTAAAAGGTTTTTGGTGTCGTAGACGCAATTAGCGGCGATACCTGTCATGACTGAAGTACCATTCATCATTGCTAACCCTTCTTTAGGAAGTAGGTGCAATGGCTCTAAATTTAGCTTTTTCAGTGCTGTTAAGGCATTCATTTCTTCACCGTTAAAGTCAACGGTGTAACTGGAATTTAAACCAATTAATGCTCCGGTGATATATGCCAAGGGTGTTAAATCACCACTAGCACCAATGGAACCAAATTCGCAGACATGAGGTGTAACACCAGCATTGAGAAATATCAACATCCGCTTGAGGATTTCTAAACGAATCCCCGATGCACCACTAATGTGGGAATTCACACGTAGCAGCATGGCAGCCCGAACATCAACTAGGGGTAATTTTTTACCTGCACCAACTTTGTGATACCACATCAAATTATTTTGTAGTAAAGTCGCAGATTCAGGAGAAATTACCACGTTTGCCATCCCACCAAAACCAGTTGTCACCCCATAAATAGGTTCACCAGATTCAACGGCATTACGAATATAATCGCAGGATGCTTGGATATTACCCAGTTTTTCTGGATCGTCAGTTAAACGTACCTGTTTGCCATAACGCGCTACACTAATTACTTCTTCAACAGTGAGATTGCGATCGCCTACGACTACAGCATCATCAGAACTAGGGACAAAAGAAAAAGCTGTTTTCTGGACAGTGTTTGTACTTAAGCTAACTGTATTCATGTTTTCTAGAGTTTGTTGTGACTAAAGTTTCCAATGTTGGCTGACGCAATTCTTAAAGAACCCCAATCTTCCAATTTATTAAAGATGTCTGCGATTGAGTGACTTTACTGTTTGTGTATCTTGGTTCTTGCCAGCGACCAAAGAATTTGCCCAGAGGAGTGATTTCTTTCATAAATTGCTCAAAGTTAGGAAAATTGAGCGATTGAGGCCCATCTGAAAGGGCTTTTTGAGGGTTAGGGTGAACCTCAACCATGAGCGAATCACAACCAGCCGCGATCGCAGCCAGCGCCATTGATGTCACCAATTCCGATTTACCAGTAGCGTGGCTAGGATCGATCGCAATTGGCAGGTGAGTTAAATTACGCAAAACCGGAATTGCAGATATATCTAACGTGTTGCGTGTATATTCCCGATCAAAAGTTCTAATGCCTCGTTCGCACAAAATCACATTGGGATTTCCTGCTGCCAAAATATACTCTGCTGACATCAGCCAATCTTCAATAGTGGCTGATAAACCACGTTTGAGGAACACAGGTTTATTAGTTGCACCGACTTTTTTCAACAGGGAAAAGTTTTGCATATTGCGTGCGCCAATTTGCAAAATATCTGCAACTGATGAAATTATTTCCAATTCAGCCGCATCCATTACCTCGGTAATAATGCCCAAGCCAGAAACCGATTTAGCTGTTGCTAGCCAGTCCAAGGCACTTTCTCCATGTCCCTGGAAAGCATAAGGTGAAGTTCTGGGTTTGTAAGCACCTCCTCTGAGAAACTTTGCACCTGCTGCTTTGACTTGCAGTGCAGTTTCTACAATCATTTCTTCGCTTTCTACAGAACAGGGGCCTGCAATTACAACTACAGGATGGTTTTGACCAAAAGTAATGGTTTCAGAGGGTGTAAACACCTTTACTTCACTGGGTTCACCATGACGAAACTCTAAACTAGTGCGTTTGAATGGCTTCTTTATCCGCAGCACTTGCTCAATAAAAGGGCTTAAATTTTGCACTTGCCGCACGTCGATTTCTGCCGTATCACCAATTAAACCAATAGCTACTTTGTGTTGACCTACAGAGATTTCTGGGACAACATTCCAGCGTGAAAGTTCTGTGAGCAATGAGTCAATTTCTTGTCGAGGAGAACCGGATTTCATGACAATAATCATCGTTTCAACATCCTTCTAAAATATGTATGCAATTAACTTGTACAAATCTGAAATTGTGTAATTACTTAGCTTAAAAACCAGGAAATAATGGCGTTCAGTAGTTTTACTGTTACCAATGACTTACACAATATCTGAGAACTTTATGTAATACAGCAACCTTTTCTGCTGCTTTAGGTGCAGTTTTTCCACCTGGAACATGCAGAAAAGTGCATTGAAAGCTTTTCTGCAATCGTCAAATCACTTACCAACAATCTTTTTAAGATATCTTATCAAGATAAATTCTCCTGCCAACAATTACTTTTAATGTAAATAAAATTACTCTCTACTTAAATAGAATTTTTAGCGATCGCACTTTTTTCACCCAACCTCACAAAATCGCGTTGCTTCCATTAAACCCTTCCATTACTACGTTCAACAACCCAACGTTTAGGCAGCAGGACGAAGCCTTTGGCATCACTGGGACGGCGTACAACCTCTAAAATCCAACGATAGGTGTCTATTACCCATTTCATCAATCCTTGTCCTTGATAACCAGCATCAACCCAAATACAAACCAGCCTGGTCAGGCGATCGCTAATTCTCTGATGTGCTTGTGCAAACAATTTTTTGGCATCTGAAGAGTCAGACTCATATGCAGAAGTAACTACGACCATCAAAACCAATCCCAAAGTATCAACCAGAAAATGCCGTTTTCTTCCTTTAACGCGCTTGCCTGCATCGAAACCTACTGATTTTCCCACCATCGTGCCATTTTCAATTGACTGACTATCAACTATTGCGGCACTAGAACACCGATTCAGTAATTACGATAAAGTAACAGACTGCTCAGTAGTGTGAGTAAAAATTTTGGCAAGGACATGAAGATTGTGAACAACGGCGATACGGCGAAGGTCAAAGAGATTTTTGCGAGAACCAACATAACGAGCTTGCTCCCCCTGCCATCGACCAATGTGAGATAAAGAATGCTCAACAGCAACACGTTCTCTGAGCTTGGCACGGCCAGCAGGAGTTAATTGGCGTTGTTTTAATTCTTGGAATAATGGTTCATCAGGATGAATCGAAACACTGCGTCCAGACTTAGAAGTAGTGCAGCGTTCTCTTAGTGGACAAGTTGTACAAATATTTTTGGTGAACTGAACTTTGCCACCAACGCTTCAATTGCTTCTGCATCTGAAGCCCCTGTATATGCTTGCAAGATGGTTGCTAACGCCAACTGTGCTGGTGGTACTGGTGGTTGCCCTTTGGCAGAATCTGCATACAGCTTGCTCAGTTCTTCTTGAAATTCCTCATCAAATAATTGATGGCGATATTGCCGTAAGAACGTAAACAGCTTTGCTCGTTTAATTCGCTTGACGATACTTTGCTCTAATGCCGATAGCTCTATCGGCGGCTGCCATATCTGGGGTCGCATACGTAAATTCGCTGTTGGTAATGCACATTTATTACCTGAATTTACAACAATTTTAGTTACGCCTCTCCTTGAGACTTTATTAAATCTCCCTCCAAGCTTGTTTATTGCTATAAGTGTTGCCTAGTAAGCGTTTTCTCTATTTTCTCTTCCATTATTTACTTCATTCTGGGTTGATTTTTCTTTTCTTCTGCGATTACTGAATCGGTGTTCTAGAAGATGGTAAACGCGTTAGGTACTACTGTTTAAAAGCTGATGATGTGGCGTTCGTGCGAAAGGTGCTGGAGTATTGGCAAAGGCGGCGTGAGGAGAAGGAACGAAGACGACAGGAGGAGCAGGAACAGAATGTGGCTTTTGCAGCTAGAATGCAAACCTAGTATGGAGTTGATGCGGTTAGACATTCGTCTAATCTTTCGTCCACACCCCCTAATAATGGAGATGGAAGTAATAATCGGGGGGGTATGGACACAGATGAAAGTCTCAGTAATAGGTGGCGTCAACGAGTTAAATATTATGCTCAGTTAATTGCTCAGAAGCTAGAAGACGGGGTAGAAGTGGTTAAAGAAATACTCAGTACGCTGACGAATGATGAACGCTGGGGAGTGATGGTGGAGATGGAAGAGAATCAACCGCAGATATTTTGTCAATTGCTGGCTGTGGCTCCCGATTGGGTGCAGTGGATGGGGTGAGTTGTTAAGTTTTGAGGTGATTGCACTCAGTTATGGTTTTATCATATCATTTGGACTATGCCAAGCCTGATAAAACGCCTCATACGTCATATTTTCAGCACAGTACCACATCAATTTGTAATAGTCCCGATAGGATTCCAATTCGTATTCGGGCACTGTATTAGCAAAACAATCTTTAAGGTAAGTAATTGCTTTTGCTAATTGTTCATCAATTAGAATTTCTTTTAAATTATCTACTGTACGTTTTCGTAAAGATATATTTTGGGTTGATTTAGCTAATCGCAGTAAGGTTGTAAATGCAATAGTATTTCCTGTATCAAATTGGGCTAATTTATAAGCTCTACGTCTTTTAGTCTCTTCATCCTCACATGAGGAGATGCCATTGATTAAGGCTGTGATTTTTTCAGGTAAAAGGGATAAAGATAACTTATTTTTTAGTATTTGTTTATCTTGCCGTTTATTTATAATTTCTTCACCGCGTAAAGTTGCTAAATTCTCTTCTGCTTGGCGACGCTGAGATAAATCTGTGGCGGCTGTAGCAATTTTTTCTAACGTAGAAATAGCGATTGCATTTTCTGGAGCAATTTTGCCTAAACTATAAGCAGCCTTGCGGCAAATAGATTCATTGTTAGTAGTATCAATAATTTGCACCAATGCAGTAATTGCTGTTTGATTTACTGTATCAACTCTGCCTAGACTATAAGCAGCTTGCCAACGGATAGTTTCATGACGAACTATTTTAACCAGATTTTCTAGAGAGGCAATTGCAATCCTATTACCAGGGTCAAAAATCTTACCTAAACTATAGGCTGCATTCCAACTATCAAATTCATTTTGACAAGAAGTAATAAATTGTTCTAAGCAGGCGATCGCTTTAGTGCGATCGGTTTTGAGTAAAGCTACCCGCGCACCTTCTACAATTGGCGATGGATATCTGCACCATTTCTGTTTTTGCTGATGAAAGTATCCGAAACGCCACTTAATTAACTGCTGAATAATATCTTCAGCTTGTTGACAATTGGTAAATTCAGCAATTCCTTGTGCTGCCAAAAAATAGGCTTGATAATTATAAAATCCTCCACATCCATCCTGAAATTGAGTGAGTGCTCGAATAAACTCTTCTTTGTCTATTGATAGTACATCATCTCTACCCAGCCATAGTAATATAACCTCTCGCCACTGTGGTGCAAAAATCCGATAACTGTTTTCATAATCGCCCGTATCTGTTGATATAAAAAAGTGCCAATCTGTAATAGATTGAGCCGCAAAATATTCCTGAAATGTTGGATGGTAAAAAGCATAAACTTTTTCGCCTAGAGTTTCCGAAATTCCCACCTGATTCAGCCAACCTAACTGGAGTGCTAATTGAAACAAACCGTCATCGGGAGTACCTAAAACTTGACACACAAAACGATGTCTCAGACGGAACTTTGTTTGTTCTTGAGCAATAGCCAAAAGTGCTAATTTTCCTAAAGCTTGATTTAACTGTTGTTTCTGGGTTGAAGTCGTAGGAAAACGGTCTTGTTTCCACTCGTAAATTGCTTCCACAAACTGCTGATAAAGCATCGCTTTACTATTAGGTAACTCTCCTTGAGTTATGCCCCAGATACGGCATAACAAAGCCAAGCGTAAGGGATTTTTTACTGTATCTTTGATACGTCGCCTTTGGAGTTGGTTTAATTCATGTCGTAGCTTTTCTCCTAAATCTGGGTTGTACTCAAACCATCGACAAATAAATTGTCCTACCCGATCCTGTGTCTGCTCCTCACCGTAAGTAAAATGTAAATTGCAGTAAGTGTCGAAATTTTCTAAAGCATTCTTTCCTGCATCCCAAACATTTAGCCGAGATGTCAGAATAACTGTCGCATCACCTACCCAACCTTTCAGGCAATTAGCAATTTTTGCCAAAGCACTAGTAGATTCAATTGCCATTTCATCTACTGCATCTAAGAGTAACCAAACTTTTCCTTGGTTGAACTGTTCGCAGAATGCGTCTTCGATTTCTGGTAGAACCCTGAGTTTACGAATAGCTGAAGGTAGCCAGTCTTGAATTAGATACTGTTCTAGAGTTTTACCTTGTAAATCTGCTAGGGAAATCCAAATGGGTAAATCTGCGGTATTTTCCAATACCCAAATAGCAATTCTCTGCAATAAAGTAGTTTTACCTGCGCCTGGTTCACCAACAATTGCAATTCTTTGACTTTGCCTTTGTCCTAGCACCTGTTGCAAAAATTCATTATGGTCAAAAGTTTGCGTAACATCCACATCCTCTGGTTCATATAAGCGCGAACCCTCAAGAGGAGTTACATCATCACGATGACGTAGACGCTGTTTTCGCTGCACTAAGCCCAAAGGTACGTAAACCTGATTCAGTTCAAAAGTGATACCATCGCCGCTGGTGAGGGAGTTTGTTGTTAAACGGTTATTTAGATTAGCGCGGCATAGTTCTTGCCAGTTAGGGTAGGGAGTGGGGGACGTTGGGGAAGAATTTTTATCTGTTGTCTCCTTGTCTCCTTTTTTTGTTGTTACTTCCTTGGACTTCTTTGGGCGGCGGCTTTCCCACTCGAAATCAAATTTTTGAATGTTGGCTGCTGTGTCTTGGCGTTTGTACCAGAGATTCAAGGTAAAGTGCCAAGTTTCTGAACCGCCGCGAGATGGGCGATTATCTTCTAAAATTTCTAAGAAATCTGCAAACCGTTTTAAGGCTTCTTTGATTTGCTCAGATGTTAATTGACTTGATGTTAAGCCTGTTAACGCTTGCAAAAATCTCACTTTAGTTCTGACAACTAAACGAGTTTCACTTTGCCAGCGAGTTTGAATCTCAGGACGCAGGGCATCTAAAGCTGCTTCATCACACAAGAGTGCATCATTAGCATAAGCTAATAGCACCTCTAATAAATGCCGCGATCGCTTTTTTGCCTCTGGGCCATAACTCGCTCTTGCCATTTTCGTAATTGCCTGAACAAAGTTCGGGGATTCCCCCAAGTTTAGCAACTTCCCCTAACTATCTAAACTTTATTTCACAAGCATTTCCGGTTGCACATTTACAGTTAGCTTAGGGGAAATTCCCCAGACTATTCTGATTTTATAGATTCAATCAACCAAAGCACATAACTCAGTATTTATTTAGATATTCCTTCACCTATATGTTAAAACTAACCTACACCGAAAACAGCTTTAGTTTAGATTATCTCAACGTACCTTTAGAAAATTGGGTAAATACAAGAGCGAGTTTGGCTTTAAGCACTGGCACACATATTTATCTAGAACCCAGCACGGCTGCTTTTCTATTACCTATCGAATCATTAGCTGTTTTAGAAAAACTGGCTGAAGAAAATTTGATAGAGTTTTGCCTTTGCGATAGTTCATGGTTGGAAGTTACTCTCCAAGGTATTTGGATAACATCAACTCCCAAGAGTGAAACAGGTGTTTTTATTACCGCTTTGAGTTCATCGGCAGAATTATTATTCCAGCAATTATCCCAAAGCCTACAACTGTGTCATGCTTAAAGTAATTTAGTCTTGCTGTTCGCGGGACTCTGGTATGATTTCCGAACCCAGTATATGGAACTGTCCTAGTTAGTCGTGCCGCCTTTCCCCGAACAGCACCCAACAATATTGAAACGCAAGGAACGCAAAGGTAAGCGCAGAGTTATACCAATTCAAAATTCACGCATGGCTTCTCGTAGAGAAGGCTTTACGCTGCGCTAACAAAATTCACGCATTAAGAATTCAGACAGGATAAGGGTTTAGGGCTATCTATCTGTCGCATTCTTTTTTCAAATTGGTATTACGCAGAGAATTTACTGTTCGCGGGACTTTGGTATGACTTCCGTTCCAACCTCTTAAGTTGTCTAACTTAGTCGTACCGTTCTTTCCCCGGACTCTCTGTGCGCCTCTAAGTGAGTAAATATTATGACTAATAACAATAATAATAGTACTGAACGAGTAGCGCGAGAAGATTTAGTAATGTTCATTAATGCTTGTCTTGCCTGCACTGGACAAAAAGAATTTTATGATGATGCTTACGGACAACGAGTATCAATTGACTTTCTACATGACTACATTCTGGGTAATTACCGCTTACTTTATGCGCGGACTTTAGCAGCAGGTATTAACCATTTCAACCAAGCCGAAATCATTTTAAAATTACTGGCGACAGGAAAAGACACGCGCCCAGAACATCGCCAAGAAGAAGGCGCACTAATTGCTTATGCGCTGAATGCTTTACCGCCACAACGAGCTTGGGGAGTATTACAACAGTTACGACAACGCAGTATTAATAATAGACGTAGTAGAGCGATCGCCCGCGATTATTTAAGTATGCGGCGTGATCTGAGTTTTGATGCTGTTAAGTATCGTGCTAAAGTACGAGCGATCGCTACTCACGCACACCTCAAACTGCAAGGCGAATTGGGTACTTTCCTGTTCCGTAATTGGAAGCAAAATTCTTACTCAACTGGGTTATTTGAACAGTTTCGCCAAGCACATTACAGCGCCGAAGCCATTTACAATTTACCTTTCACCATCGCCGAAGGATTTGCAGTTAAACACAAAGTTCCCCGTGATGTGTTCTTATCTCGTATTCAACAGCAAATGACTTTAGGCGAAAAGTTGCGTTTGCAAGGTGCGGCGGAACGTACAGAAATTGATATAAATGTAGATTTTGGTCGTCTGCCCTTAACTAAACTGGCGTTATATATCCTGTCTTTACCTTGGGAAACACGACAACACCAACGAGACATTTTACACCAAGCCTTAGAGCGATCGGCACGTTTGGCATTAAAAAAAGCACCTCTCAAATTAGGAAAAGTTGCAGCCGTCTTAGATTGCAGCTACTCTAGTTCTGGCTCTAGTGAAAAGCGTCGTCGCCCCTTGGGTGTAGCTATGGCTACTCACTACTTACTGCAAGCCGCAGCTAGAGAATACCAAGCTTTTTGGACAGTACCCGTAGAAGATTCATTACAAGTAACTGCCCGCGCACAGACTGATTTAGCAACACCATTGTTAGCAGCTTTGGCATCAAGAGCAGATTTAGTAGTAATTATCTCCGATGGTTGCGAAAACGATCCACCCAATGGAGCAGCCGAAGTCCTGCGCGTCTACCGTAATAAATTAGACCCCAGTCGGCAAACTTCTATTATTCATTGCAACCCTGTATTTAATTCTGACGACTTTTCCTTACGCACCCTTAGCCCATTCATTCCCACCGTAGGGCTAAGAGATGCAGAAGATTTACCAACTATGCTTAACTTTGCTCGTTTTGCCGAAGGTTCTGCACCCTTATCAGAACTAGAAACATATTTAGCAGAACGAGTACAGCAGTTAATTACAAATTAATTTAGTTATGGCAAAAACAAAAAGCTTATTAACAGACATATCTTTGAAAGGCTTGGAAGTTGCACCTTCCCAAATCCGGGGTGCAGTGCGTATTGTGCCATTACTGCGGCAACAAGTGCGCGGTGATTTGCGCCTGCTGCGTCGTTCATACAATGCAGATATTGCGGTTGTTTCCCTGGAAGGTAAGATAACTGAACCAGGTATGAAATATTTTTCTTACGTGCCTCATGGCTTAGTCATGTCTTGGAGTGATGACGGTAGTCCTGTAGCTAGCTTTGGCGGACAGATCCTCAAATCTGATGGTAAAAGTTTGAACTCTTGTTGTGCAAGCGTGCGGTTAATGCACCGTATGGTCAAGCGAGAATCAAAGAATCAACTGAGATTTTTACCTTTGCACCTAGCAATGGAAGGTTTTTTATCGCTGTTTTTCTCAGGGCCAGATATTGCTTGGAGTGAATATTCTAAATATGCGCTGTCTCACGGACTGGGTTCGCGTTACGAATATTCTTTTAGCGGACGTTACATTGCAGGCTTGGAAGACGCTTTGCGAGTGTTTGAAATTCACGAAAGACAAGTTGGTGTATTAGTATTTGTCGCTGAAGCTTTAGCCTCTGCTTTTGTAGTTCCTACTCCCGAAGATTACCGCGCTTTGCATACCAGCCTTTTAGAAGACTTTTACGGTGAACTGATTTATCAGTATAGCTTCATGTACGATACAACCTGCCCAATGACTGTATCTGTGGATGATGCTCAGATTAATAGTTTAACAGATTTAAAAACAGCGATCGCTCTTATGCGCTCGGATTGGGCTTCTTTTCAAGGATTTATGGCTGGAGGATTATTACAGCGTCAACTCCATTCCCAGAGAGTGTATACTGCTGGACCATTCCAAATGCAACGGTTTATCACTAGCCTGCAACCTAAAGAAGAAAACCATATTGGTGAGGCGATTGTACGTGATAACGGAGAATTAGAGTACCTCAAAACTTACCGTTTATCAGCCGCCCAAACCCGTCGAGTATATTTACTCAGCCAACTAGCCAAATATAACTGGAATATTGATGCTACAGCCAAAGCATTAGGACATACTCATGATGAACTAGTTTCTCGCCTCGAAGCTTCTGGCTTTAGCTATCTACTGAATCAACAAGTACGTGATGCAGCACGAAAAAAAGTGAAAAAATCCCCATCATATCAAAGAAAAAATTCTCCAAAAAAATGAGATGAACCGATGATTGAAGCATGGGGGGATTGCTGATGGGGAGCCTTACTGGAATGGGTATTTGGGGCAGTGGCTCTTCTTTGGGTTAACAATGAATAGCGGGTGTACGTCTGTGGTGTGCGATTGGCTATGCGCTGTGTAGATCGAGAAAGCTTTGGTAAAGAGTTGAGTAATTCAACGTGAGTTTGACGGCTCTAAAAACCCCACTTCCATTCCTCTCCCCCACAGGGAGAGAGGCTTTGAAACCCTAATTTTTTCGTTGTCAACTAAAAATATTTCTGCCCCTCTCCGCCTCGGAGAGGGGTTGGGGAGAGGTTCATCGAACTCACGTTAATTCATGCTTCAGATTTTGTCTCACCAGCTTTTTTAGAGACAGCAATTGCACCAACTCCAAACAATAGACCTAGTAGGGAAGTGGGTTCAGGTATTGATGTAGATGAAGAACTTAGGGTAATATTGGCAGCAGAATCTTGATAGACGTATGTTCCTGCCCGTCCCACTTCACCCGTTAAGGTAATTTCAGAGCTTGAAGTTCTTTCTAAGGTATATCTTGGAGCATCAAAAGCAATGCCAAAATCAACTACTAAATTCCAATTCGACCTAGAATCAAGCTCAAAATCAACATCTGGGGTTAAGTTACCGCCATTAGTAGATCCTGGATTCAAATTCAGGTCTAGATTGTTGACGGATAGCTCCCAATCGCTTAAAGTCCCGGACTCTGAGTAAACCACGAATCCTGAATATTCGCTCTCTTTTGGCAAAGAGTTCGTAAGGAATGGGCTAGTAGCATCGACTAAGGTAAAATCACCTGAAAATTCTTGTCTAGTTAGAATCGCTCCCAGCACGGGAGTAGCATGAAATACGCTTGCAACTACCAAACCAATCACGGCGATGCTAAGTTTGGAGAGTCGAACTTGATTCATGGATTGGGTATGCTACTTAAATTTGTTGAAGGTATGCTATCACATCCTTGGCAACTGAAGATACACTCATGTCTTGTCCGTCGCTTAAAGTAATCTGCTACTGAAAACCTTGATATCACTCCATTGTGGCAACCCAAGTAAAAACCTCAGTTTTAAAGTTTTTTACTTTGAGGTTTTTAAAAGCATATTTCGCCTCTGCTTGCGGCTGGCGATCGCGCCATCGCTCAAAAGAGAAGATGGGCAATACTTTGGACAAGAATGGTGAGCGTCGAGGCGTGATGCTGGAGTTTGAGGATGCTTGCCAAGACTTATTTGCTCAACTGGTGACAGATGCGCCGTAATGGACTGAATGGATGGCGTGAGAAAGTTGGGCACAGAAAGCGATCGCTAAAAGGTCAGTTCCTCCCAAGCAAAAGAACTAACTTTTATCCTAATAATGCTGCCTGTGCAGCTTCTTCAGCTACATCAAAATCTCCGACCAGCCGAATCAGAATAGCAACAATGCGCCCCCATTCAGTTCGATAAAGGGCAGCAATTGCTTGAGCCACATCTGTTTTTGGGATTGAAGCCATACCTTTCACAAAAAGACTTGAAGAAGAATTCAGAAGTCAGAATTCAGGAGTCAGAATTCAGGAGTCAGAATCAACACGCTCGCGGACTTGCTTTGCGCGTCGCTATCAGTCGGGGATTCAGACCGCGCAGGAATTGATGACCACCAAATCTACGATTTGGTAGGGGTTTTAAACCCGGTTATTCAGACGCTCCTGCGTCGCTACCGCTACGCTATCCGCTTTTTCGGTCAGAATTCATGCTGAATTCTGACTCCTGACTCCTGACTCCTGAATTCTGTTCGATAAAGTTCAATTGTACTAGACAAAATTTTTGCACTCAGGTGTCGATTTGGACAATTCCCGTTCGACTTAATTACAAAGGAGGCAACCGAATAAAATATTTGCTGCTGATTTATATGGACGAAAACGCCATGAGCGACACCGAGCGGGAGCATTGCTATGGGGAATCTGCCCAACTCGCCCAGGACTTGCTCCCCTCAAGGACAATTTCTAGCGACGGCTCCACTCCATCCTGTTGCAACCGCAACCAGTGTCCAAGTCCGTGATGGCAAATCACTCGTGACCGATGGACCATTTGCCGAAACCCGCGAACAATTGGGTGGATTCTTCCTCGTTAATGCTCAGGATTTGGATGAAGCCATTGCGATCGCCACCCGCATCCCAGGTGCAAAAGTCGGCACCGTCGAAATCCGTCCTGTCATCGAAGTTGCGGGACTACCAGCACAGCCCTGACCGTCCTTAACCGCTTGAACTCAAGGAGAACCCTCATGCAAAACAATTCCAAAATCACTCCCTGTTTATGGTTTGACGATCAAGCCGAAGCCGCCGCTCAGTTTTATACGTCGATTTTTCGCAATTCCAAAATTGTCCACGTCAGTCGATATGGAGATGCTGGACAGGAAATTCACGGAAAACCAGCCGGAGCCGTCATGACTGTCAGCTTTGAACTTGATGGTCAGCCGTTCACAGCACTCAACGGTGGTCCGACCTTCAAATTTAACGAGGCGATTTCCTTCCAAATCTTTTGCGATACCCAGGCGGACGTGGACGATTACTGGCAAAAATTGTCTGCCGGTGGGGATGAAACCGCACAGCAATGCGGCTGGCTCAAAGACAAATACGGTGTCTCCTGGCAAATTATTCCTCGCATTCTGATTGAGTTACTCAACCACCCCGATGCGGCAACCTCTCAAAAAGTGACCACTGCCATGCTGCAAATGAAGAAGATCCAGATTGATGAACTCAAGCGTGTCGCTGCTGATTAGCGGTTCCTTCGGAGTTGCGCTTTGCGCTAATCAGCACACCCAACCCCTCGCAATCTAACTCAAAACCATTCAACAGGAAGGAGATTTCACAATGAAAGTCATGGTCTTTGTCAAAGCAACCCAAGACTCCGAAACTGGGGTCATGCCGAGCGAACAGCTTTTAACTGAAATGGGGCAGTACAACGAAGAATTAGCCAGGGCAGGTATCTTGCTCGCCGCTGAGGGGTTTCATCCTAGCTCAAAAGGGGTGCGAGTTCACTTTTCAGGAACCGATCGCACCGTCACCCAGGGACCTTTCACTCCAGTGCAGGAGCTAGTGGCAGGGTACTGGCTGTGGCAGGTGAACTCAATGGAAGAGGCAGTTGCTTGGGTAAAGCGCTGCCCTAACCCTATGCTAGGAGACTCCGAGATTGAGATTCGTCCTGTATTCGAGGCAGAGGATTTTGGTGAATTCCTGACACCCGCCTTAAGGGAGCAGGAAGACCGCATTCGCGCTCAGGTTGAAACGCAGCAGCAAGAATAACGTCAGCGAAGAGGACAAGGGGCAGGGGGGAGAACCCCATAAATAAATTTAGGGGCTTGGAACAAGGACGTATTATTTCTCGCGCTTCGCGTCGACGCTCGCGGACTCGCTTGCCGCCGGCGCTATCGAAATAAATGTTTTTACTTGGAGCATAAATAAATTTAGGGGCTTGCAACCCTTGTGGCAGGGGAACTCCAGTATCTTTCTCCCTTGCTCCCTGCTCCCTGCTCCCCTGCCTCTTTGGTCATCAGCAACCGCACAAATGATGTTCATGTGCGAACGATCCGCTCATCAAAACGCAGAATCGATTACAAAAGGAGAAATCAATGCAACTCAATTCTTACCTGATGTTCAACGGCAACTGTGAGGCAGCGTTCAAGTTCTATGAACAATGTCTGGGTGGCAAGATGACTATGATGATGACACACAAAGAAGCACCTTCTACCGAAAATGTCTCACCGGAATGGCAGGACAAAATCATGCACGCTTGCCTTGAACTAGACGATCGCCTCCTGATGGGATCTGACTGCCCACCAGGATACTTTGAAACCCCGCAAGGTTTCTACGTACAAATTAGCGTTCCCCAAATCGCTGAGGCAGAACGGCTTTTTCACGCTCTAGCAGAAAACGGCAAGGTGAAGATGGCGATCGCGCAAACGTTCTGGTCATCGCGCTTTGGCATGTTGATCGAGTGGAACACAAAGAAAGCGAACTCATCGAAACATGAGCACACCCATTCATACAAGAAGATAAAAGATATTTGCACATCACTGAGGTTGATTCATGAAACTCTATGAATTTGCTCCCACGCGATCAATTCGAGTTCGCTGGGTTCTCCAGGAACTTGGGGTAGAATTTGAAGCAATTTCCATCAACATGCGGGCAGGTGAACACCATACACCTGATTTTCTCACCATTAATCCCACTGGCAAGCTCCCTGTGCTTATCGATGGCGAACATATCATCACTGAATCCGTAGCCATTGCTTTGTATCTCGGTGAGAAGTACCCAGAATCTAACCTGGTACCTACAGACTTGCTTCTGCGAGCACAGCTTTATCGTTGGCTTCTCTTTACTGCCACCGAATTGGAACAGCCGCTATGGCGTATCGCTCGCCACACGTTTATATACCCAGAAGAGTTGAGATTGCCTGCTGAAATACCTCTCGCTCGGCAAGACTTCACCAGTATGGCTGTCGTTTTAGAGAACCATCTGTTGGAGCGGCAGTTTGTAGTGGGTGAACACGTCACAGTGGCTGATTTTGTGCTTGCTTACACACTGGATTGGGCAAACGAAGTTCAGCTACTCGCCACTTTCCCCACACTGGTGGACTACATGGAACGAATGTACAAACGACCAAAGGCATCTGGGCGAATCGCAGCTGCACTTGCAAGTCTCAATCAGACCTCACAATGATTCACAAAAGGAGATAACCCAATGAAACCCAATCAAGCTGAACAAACCTCACCCAGGTCTGAAAGTTGGTTTGTCTAACATTGAATTGAGGTCGCTGGCTTACGCAATGGGTCATTCAGTGGAAACTTTGCACCTGATGTACGAGCGTTGTACTCCTATAGCCCACATTCTGCAGGTTAGTTAGCAAAGCAGATAATATTTTCGACAGGGAGC